>JALNVT010000064.1 GCA_023231265.1 Sphaerochaetaceae bacterium | reverse complement strand
TAAAAAAAGGATCATCACCTGACAATGGTGACAATCCTTCTATATGAATAAATTTTTTGATGACCGAGTAAAAACTATTACTCCAAAATACCTGTCTCTTGATCAAATGTAAGAGTTGTAGGTACAACATACATGCTCAAAATATTATCTGTTTTAACAGGAATGCCACCGGCTTCAAGATTGGTCAAGAATTCTTTAGCATCTTCAACTTTCTTGATGTGTGCAAAGATGATGAGTCTCTCGCCTTCGTGAGCACTGCCGCCACCAAAGAAACCGTTGAACAAACTAAATTCGCTTTCCAAGCTTTGGTTCAAGTTTTTTGCATCCCATATTGACGCTTTTTGAATTCCTGCACTCTGTAATGCTAAGAATACATCCTCTTTATAGTCTAATTGTGATAATGAAATAATCAATAAATTCATGGCTGTACCTCCTATTAGTCGATATCCGTTGTATGAACTTCGCCAGCCTTTTTAAGCGCAAATTTTGTTAATAATGGGCCTACAATTTCTGTAATGATAGTTGTAAATAATAATACGTTGATTACTATTCTTGCTAGTGTGATACCTTCTGAGCCATATTGTGGCATTGTGAATTCTTTGTTTATAGCAAGTGCCAATGCAAGAGCTACTCCAACTTGAGGAAGCAGGGACATACCCACAAAAGTTTGAACAACTTTAGGAGCCTTTCCAATCTTAGCACCAATTGACGCACCACCAACTTTACCAATACTACGTGCAATGAAGTAACAAATTCCCAATATTCCGATCTGTTTGATCAAAGAAATATCTAAGTGAGCACCACCAAGTATGAAGAATGCAGTGATGAATATTGGAGAAAAACTACCAACGATGCTCTCACTCTTTTTAGATAATACAGGAGATGTGTTAACAAGTACTGCACCAAATGCCATAATTGCAAGTAATTCAGATACTCCTAAGAATTCTGAAATACCAAGAAGTCCCATCAAAGCTGCAACCAACAACAACATTATCTGTTCATTGTTTTTAACTTTCTTTAGAATTAAACCATAGATAATAGCTGCGACAATACCAAGAGCGAAAGCTTCCAATATTGCTATCAATGCACCAAAAAGCATTGCTGGTACAGAGATTGATGTTCCAAGTATTCTGGAACTTACAAAGCCCTCAACAAATACATAGATGATAAGTGCTGCAGCATCATCCAAACCAACAACAGCCAAAATTGTGGATGTGAGTGGACCCTTTGTTTTGTACTGTCTGATTACAGCTACTGTAGCAGCTGGTGCTGTTGCACTTGCAACTGCTCCTAATAAAAGAGCTGTATTGGTATCTGCATGATATAGATAGTTCAGTCCTAAAAATACTACAAGAAAAGCCCCAAGACTTTCGCATAGTACAATAGCAAAAATACTTCTGCCTAGTTTTTTTATTACATCACCTTTTAATTCGATACCAATGGTGAATGCTATCATCCCAAGTGCTATTGTCGATACTGAGCTGAATTTATCTAGCATCTCTGGTGTCAATAAATCTACAGCTGAAACACCAAGAAGTACACCCAAAATAACAAATCCTGTTACTTCTGGAATTTTGAATTTGCCAGTAAGTAATTTAGTTGCATAAGCTGCTGCAAAGATAGCAGCTAAATAAAGAAAAATCTGTCCTTCCATTACTTAATTGTTTCCTATAGTCCTTCGAACTGAGCGAGTACTTCAGCAGCAGTAGTAGCTTCCAATAAAGCTTTTCTACGTTGTTTGTTTCTGACTATTAAAGTAACTTTAGAAAGAATCTGCAGATATTGTTTCTGTTCTTCTGCAGGACCGCCAATTAAAAATACCAATCGTACTTTTTGATCATCACCAGCACCCCAATCGAGGCTATCTTTTAAAACTGCAGGTATAACAAAGAAATCAGGAATATCCTTCAGTTTTGCGTGGGGTATTGCTACCTCCCAACCTATATCAGTGCTCATTATAGATTCTCTTTCAATCAAAGCATTGATGAATTCTTGTTCATTAGATATATAACCTAATTTTGTAGCCTGTACCGCCATGGATGAGAGTACTTCATTTTTGTCATTGCTGTTTAAAAACATTACCGAATTTTCTGATAAATAATTTCCTATTTGCATATTGTCTCCAATAAAGTTTATATTATGTATTTATCAATATTTTGTAAAGATTATTTATGGGCATAACTTTTGCTAAATAGGAGTTATTGCTCATAAAAAGTAGCAAAAAAAGCATTGTGAATCTCATCTTTAAAGTATCTATTTTATCACTAAAATTTATAAAAATAATATTCCTTATTTACGATAGATTTCAAAAAAATTTATAGAAAACTCTTATAAAATTTAATCATGAATTTTAATGTAAAGAACATAAGCTCTTACTGTGTTATAAATTGGTCAAATAACTTCAATATCTTTTTTTAAAAAAATTAACTCTTATAAATATGCAATTATGAAGTTCATAAACTAATATTTATTCAAAATTAAAAAAAATAGTTGGTCTTTAAGTGCTCATCAATCGGTCTAAAAAAAACAGGAATATAAGAATTTAAAAATGTCAAGGAAAAAAAATATTTTTTTTTATTGGAGAAAAAACATACAACTTTTTCGTCACATAAAAGCTTAAATTAAGAAATTTGACTGCAATGATTTTGAAAGGTTTGAATGAAATCTGTTTAAATCATAAAAAGTTAGTATTGACTAATATTATATAAAAGGTCATCGTTATATTAGCAACGGTAGTTATTCCATTGTGAATTTTATTAAAAAGATAGGAGACATTAAGATGAGTTATAAATTAGTACTCTTGCGTCATGGAGAGAGTGTTTGGAATTTAGAAAATTTATTCACAGGATGGACAGATGTAGATTTATCTGAAACAGGAAAAAAAGAAGCTAAACAATCAGGTGTTTTATTAAAAGAAAACGGATTTGAATTTGATGTTTGTTATACCTCTTATTTGAAAAGAGCAATTCATACCTTAAATTATGCCCTTGAAAGCATGGACAGTGAGTGGCTACCTGTGATTAAAACATGGAAACTCAATGAGAGACATTATGGAGACCTTCAGGGAAAGAATAAATCTGAGACAGCCAAGAAGTTTGGAGAAGATCAGGTAAAAATTTGGCGTCGGTCTTTTGATGTACGACCACCAGAATTGAAAGAAGATGATGAAAGAAGTCCAAAACTGCAAAGAATGTATAAAGATGTAGCTAAAAATGAACTTCCATTAGCAGAAAGCTTGAAAGATACCATTGCTCGAGTTATTCCTTATTTTGAAGAAGAGATAAAACCTCAAATTATAAATAACAAAAAAGTTTTAATAACAGCACATGGAAATTCTTTAAGAGCTCTGGTTATGTATCTTGAAGGACTATCTGAAAAAGAGATTCTTGAAGTGAATATTCCGACAGGAATTCCTCTTGTATATTACCTAAAAGATGATCTAAGTGTGATCAAGAAGGAATATCTTGGAGATAAAGATGTTTTGGCAGCAAAAATGAATAAAGTTGCAAACCAAGGTAAGAAATAGAGACCTCAATTAATTGTGGAGAAGCATGGGATATTGTACTGAGATTTGAAGATAAGACTTAGTATCAATATCCTTGTTTTGTAATAACTATCATGATATATTTTCCTTAATGAATATTGAGCCTGATATTCTTTAAAAGAGGTAAATTTATGAAAATCAAACAAGCAGCGATTGAAGATATTGAAGATCTGGCAAAGGTTGCTTTGACTACAGCTATAGGAGGTAAGGATGGAACTGACTATTTTTACAACAAAAATGCTGTATCACAATATTTCTGTGAACCATACATAAAATATGACAATCAATACTGTTTTGATGTTGTGGAGAATGATATCTGTGAGGGATATACAGTTGGAGCAGTAGATTCTAAAGACTTTTTTGCATGGTTCAATGAAAGCTGGCTGCCTAGCTTGAGAGAGATCTACAGCGGTTGTCAGATAAAAACCAAAGAAGAGAAAGATATAATAGATTTGATAAACAAAGATGTTGAGAACTCCTCATTTTTTGAAGAATATCCTGCACATCTTCATATAAATCTCTCAAAAAACTTGCAGGGAAAAAAAGTTGGAACAAAGCTAATAAACACACTTCTTGATAAGTTTGCTGAACAAGGAGTGAAGGGTGTACATCTTGGAGTTGATATAAAAAATGACAGAGCAATTGGTTTCTACAGACATCTAGAATTTGAAATCATTGAAAGCCACTCATGGGGGCACGTGATGGGCAAAAAAATCTCTAAATAGATGGACCTGCATAGCAGTTGATATCTAACTTTCTCAATCTATGAATCAAAGAACTCTTTCTTCTTTCAATGCTTATAATATCTTGAGGATTCCACAACCTTTTAACAAGAGCTGATAGTCTTGGATATGCCATGTATACAAGATTCTTTTAAAAGGTAATCTTCTCTCTCATATCAGAATAGATGGGACTGTACTGTGCAACATCATCTAAAGTGATCACTCCTAAATTTCCTGGCTCATCAAAACTGCAGCAGTTTGGGTAATCAATGTAGCAACCAGAATTATTTGGACCTATAAAGTCATGGTGGCTCCGATAACTTGCATTATTGCCAACGGATATACATATCCATAACATCACAATTAAATCTTCAGATAAATTTATGTTCTTTGTACCATATGGCACTTAATCCTATCTGATTGTTATCTTGTTCACGCCTGCAACAATCTTGCATATCTGTGATGGTTTGGGGCTCTTCAATTGCATCAGTATTTGGTGGAGTATCCAAACAGGCACTCCTTTTTGAATTTTTTTAAATTTATTTTTTCTCTTTGAATAATTCAACTTAACAAAGAATAAGACCAATTAACTCTCAAGACATTTCTTGTTCCACTCAACAGATAAAAAATATTAGGACTTACTTTCTGAATAAAACAATAGTATACTGTTAAGAAAAGAATATAGATTAATTACATGACGAGGAGGTCTGTTGTGTTATATATTTTATTGATTATTGCAGTTGTTTTCTCATTGACATTGGCTCTCTTTAATTTTAGGAAAGTCAGTAAATTGGATGCTGGAACAGATCAGATGAAAATAATTGCTGGTTATATTCAGGATGGAGCTAGAGAGTTCCTTCATCAAGAATGGCGCCTGCTTTATATAGTTGGTGCAATTCTATTCGTTATTATTCTACTTCTGGTATCTTGGACTGCTGCAATTTGTTTTGTATTTGGTGCTACAATGAGCGGACTTGCTGGATTTGTAGGTATGAAAATGGCTACAAAAGCTAATGTAAGAGTCACAAATACTGCACGAATTACTAAGGATAGAGGACAGACTTTAAAAGTTGCATTCACTGGTGGTACTGTAATGGGACTAAGTGTTGGTGGATTTGCACTTTTAGGACTGCTTGCTGTTTATCTCATATTCGGAAAAGTAATGGGACAGCTCAGTATTGATGCTTTGAGTTTTAAAAATAATATGGTTGGAATTGCTGATATACCATTTACAATGAGTGTCAGTACCTACGCATTGGGATGTTCCATTATTGCTATGTTCAACAGGGTAGGTGGTGGAATATACACCAAAGCAGCTGATATGGGTGCAGACCTTGTTGGAAAAGCAGAAGAAGGTATTCCTGAAGATGATGCAAGAAATCCAGCAACAATAGCAGATAATGTAGGAGATAATGTAGGAGATGTCGCAGGATTGGGTTCAGATCTATTGGAAAGCTATGTTGGAGTAATTTCATCAGCCATCATTCTTGCAATATATACATACTATTCTTTGCATGGCACAGCAGATGCAATTTCCTATGAATCGCTTATCTCCTTGGTTTCATATCCCCTTATTTTTTGTGCAATAGGACTCATTTCTTGCTGCATCTCAATTGTACTGTTTATAAACAAAAAAGAACTGAAGAATCTATCAAGATCTTTAAACGGAACAACTTATTTGGCCGCGATACTTACAATTCTTTTGAATCTTCTAATAACACCATACATATTCAAACAACCAATTTCAGCATTCAGATATGGAGCATTATCTCCATGGTTCTGTGCAATACTTGGAATAATATCAGGAATAGGAATTGGAAGTATAGCAGAGTACTACACAAGTTATAGCAAGAGACCTACCTTGAAACTATCTGATTCAAGCAAGGAAGGTGCTGCAATAGTAATAACAAATGGGCTTGGTCTGGGAATGAATTCAACTCTACCACCAGTTGCAATAATAGCTCTTGCAATTATTCTAAGCAATGCTAGCGCTGGCCTTTATGGAGTTGGAATGGCTGCTATGGGAATGCTGAGTTTTGTAGCTGCCACTGTAAGTGTTGATACATATGGACCTATTGCTGATAACTCCGGAGGTATTGCTGAGATGTGTGGGTTGGATCCTGAAGTCAGAGAGATCACTGATGAGTTGGATGCAATTGGAAATACAACTGCTGCTATTGGAAAGGGCTTTGCCATTGGTAGTGCAGCTCTAGCAGCTCTATCTTTGTTTGCTTCATATCTTTATGCAGTTGCAGGAGAGAACAGCAGAACACTCGAATTGGTTCTTAATATGATAGATACTTTGACACTATCAGGAGCTCTTGTTGGAGCAGCCTTACCATATCTTTTCTCAGGATTGTTGATTGATGCAGTATCCAATACTGCAAAGAAGATGGTAGATGAAGTCAGAGCACAGTTCAAAGCAGATCCTGGTATATTGAAGGGTACAAGCACTCCTAAATATACTCAGTGTATTTCAATTTCAAGTAAGGGAGCATTATCTGAAATGACAAGACCTGCAATAATTTCAATTGTCACACCATTGATATCTGGTTTTATTTTTGGCCCTCGTTTTGTTGGAGGTCTTTTGATTGGAACAACTTTATCAGCAGTAATGCTTGCAGTATTTACGGCTAATTCTGGAGGAGCATGGGACAATGCGAAGAAGTATATAGAACTTGGACATCATGGAGGATCTGGAAGTTCAGCACATGTTGCCTCAATTGTTGGTGATACTGTAGGTGATCCACTTAAGGATACAGTGGGACCATCATTGGACATCTTGATAAAAATCATGAGTGTCATATCGGTTATCATGGTATCAATTTACAGTGAATACAATTTGATCTCTATGATTTCGTAAATATTTTGGATTTCAAATTTTAGAAATTGTATATTATTAATCAAGAAGGGTAGCTACCTGTATGAAGTAGTTACCCTTCAATTATAATTTTAACAAAAATTCCTAAATGGAAACAGAGATTGTAAAAGAATGATTGTTTTTGCTGAATGCTTTTATCTGACCTTTATTCTGAGCAACTATTTCTTTTGCCATTGAAAGACCAATTCCATGACCACCGAGCTCACTATTTCTGTTCAGATCACTTCTATAAAAACGGTCAAAAAACTCCTCATGATTTCCTTCAACTATATCTTCCATGCTATTTTCTACTTCAAAAAGAATCTTTTTGCTCACTTTTTTAAGTACAACAGAGATTTTATTCTCACCAGAAGTATATTTCAGTGCATTTTCAAGTATGATAGATATCAATTTTTCAATTGATTCTTCATTTGAATTTATCTCTATTTTATCCTCACACATCAGATTTAAAATAATCCCTTTTTTATTGAACAGAGGCTCGATTCCAGTTATTGAATTTTCCAATAATTCAGAAACATTGACTCTGCTTATTTTTAAAACTTCTGAATGCTCATCCATTTTTAAAAGAGTTACAAGCTCATCAAGCAGATCTTTTAGATAATTTATCTGCTTCTTGATGCTCTTTGTCCAATCATTTTTGCCATAATCAATCTCAACAACCTCTGTGTCTGTCTCAATAATTGCAAGAGGTGTTTTTATCTCATGCATGATATCCGTCAGGAATCTCTTCTGTTTGTTGTAGCTATCTTTTATTGGCTTCACTGCAGGGATAGTCAGAGCTTTTACCAAGAAGAAAATACCAACCATCCCTAATAGGTAAACTATAAAGGAAAATATCAGATTATATTGTAAGGTATAGAGCTCTGATTGAGCATCAACAAAAGCGATGTGATAGGCATCATTATGTTCAGTTATGGAATACCTGAAATCTTCAATGAAGCCATTGTAGTCATTAGAACTGAGGGCTTCTTAACCTAATGCTACTACATCATCTAAATCAGTGAGAGGGGAGTTCTGTAAATTATATGTCAAAAGCTTTTCATCGGCAGTGATCTCAATGTAGAACACCTTGTTTCGTTGAATGCCTGCATCATTTCTATTGGGAGTATTCTGCTGATTATTTCTAGTTGTATTTAAATTGTTACTGCCTTTTTCTACATAGATATACTTTTGGCTTTCTAGCATGGAATCCATTCTGTTTAAAGTGTTGAAATAATTTAGAATATTTATGAGAGCCAAAATAGTGATCAATATTATTCCGGATGAAAGCATCGAGACTCTCATGAAACGTTTTCTAATGAGTTCTATCATCTATTTTTCCTCCAAACGATAAACGAGATTGCGCTTACCTTTGATTGTCACATTGGATCCACTCTGACTGAGCTTCTTTCGTAAATTTGAAATATCCACCCAAACAACAGAGATGTCTGTATCACTATCATATCCCCAGACCTTTTCAAACAGTTTGTCTACAGAGAAATACATATCACTGTTTGTCATCAATGTTTCAATAATTTGATATTCATGATTTCGTAAGGAAATTTTAGATCTTTTACCTATGAGTTCAAAACTATTTTTTTCAAGAATCAAATCTTTAAAAGTGAGATTGTTTGTGGCCTCATCAGATTTTTTTCTTCTTGTTATAGCTTTAATTCTTGCAATAGTTCTTCGGTAGCAAAAGGTTTGGTTAAATAATCATCAGCACCTAGATTCAATCCTTGAACTTTATCATCTACAGTTGATTTTGCTGTTAGCAATAATATCGGAATTTTATTATTTTGACTTCTTAATGTTTTTAAAACAGTGATGCCATCTTTGATATGCATCATGATATCAAGAATCAATGCATCATAAGAGGGAAATTGAAGATATTCAAGAGCTTCCTGACCATTATATACAGCATCAACTGAATATCCATTTTTATCCAAAACTCTGCATAGAGCTTTGGATAACTCTCTTTCATCTTCTGCAAGAAGTAATTTCATAATCTTATCTCCATAGAACTATCTTATACTACTTTTCTCAATCCTTCAAAGAAAAAGGAAAATAGGATAAAAATTGATGCAGCAGACAAGGTTGATTTTGTCTCACTGCATCAGGTTGTTATTTATCTAAATCATCATTCAGTCGGTGATTTTTTAAAGAGTTTCTGTTTCTGAAATTGGAGTTAGGTATATTGTGTATCTTCCAACATAATTCTCTCCGTTTTTTAGAGACTGTCTGCGGTATTCTGCTTGATTATCTCTATTTTCTCCATTGAATTGCTCTCCATCAGGATTTGTGCAAACTCTATCAGATGGTCTTTGTCTTCCTGGGCTGTTAGAATTCATTGCATATGAAGATCCTTTGATAGATGCGGTAGACTGATTTGAAGGGGTATGGTGTCCTCTCATTTCATTGGATTCTTTATTGCCATTCATATTTTGGCTTTCTCTGTTCTCTCCATTGAATTGCTCTCCATCAGGATTTGTGCAAACTCTATCGGATGGTCTTTGTTTTTCTGTGCTGTTAGAATTCATTGCATATTCAGATCCCATAAAAGCTGAGTTAGATTGATTTGAAGGGGCATGATGTCCATTCATGCTATTTGATTGTTTGTTGTCATTCATACTTTGATTTGGCCTGTTAACAGCATTTCTAGTTGAAGTGGTACTGTTAAATTCTCCACCAACTTGTGCTGATGACATTGCTTGCTGATTTGTATTCATAGTTCTTGAGCCATCTCTATTTCTATCTGAAGATGAATTTTTATGACCTGAATTCATTCTCATCTCGTTAGCTAGTTGGGAATCCATTGTTAGGGATTGTCTATCATTTATATTTCTTGAATTGCGATAAGCCATTGCGTCTGTTTCAGTACTGGTTGCTACATCAACTGAAGTCTCTTCTGTTGTTTGTGTTAAAGTTGCAGAATAACCCATTGCATCTTCAGAAATACCATTTGCCAATAGTGCAGTCAAACTGACTGCTGTTAATATTAAGATTGCCATTGTCTTTTTCATATATGTTCTCCATATTGTCGAGGATTTGCAGAAAAACCTGCAAGTGTAAGAAGCAGCATACTGTTGTTTTTCTTACTACAACGGTAGAATAACTCACGAAACTTAAGTGAAGCTTAAGCAATATAAAAAAATAATAAAAAATAAAGAATCTTCTATATGAAGGCTGTAAATGCAATGTTGATCGTGAATTAAAATCTTATGAATGATTTTTAAGATTTCATATATGTGAAAATTTCAAAAGAGAAATTGAATTTTGGACATAAAAAAAGATAATTGTAAAAATTATCTTTGGTTTGACTTATAAATATGTAAACTTGTATTATCTAGCGAAAGACGGGACTTGAACCCGCGACATCCACCTTGGCAAGGTGGAGCTCTACCACTGAGCTACTTTCGCAATAAACTATTAATATAGCAAAAAAAATATAAATATATTTTTTTAAAGTGCGAGAGGGGGGACTTGAACCCCCACACCTTACGGCACTAGAACCTAAATCTAGCGTGTCTGCCAATTTCACCACTCTCGCATATAATTTGTAACCTGAGTTACTATAAAAAACCAATATCACAATCCAATAAATATCATTGAATCCATGATTTATAGTAGGAAAACTATGAATTACTTATCTTTTGTTTCCCTTAAATTCGTCCCTATTATTATCTAAATGCGTGGTTATGTCAAGCAGAAAAAAAATAAAAATTAAGTTTTTTTTAAATTTCTAAATTCTCTACCAAAAGTGTTTTTTGTCAATATTTTTGCAATGAAAGGTAATTGTTTGTAACTGTTAAAGTTATGTAAAAAAAATGACTAAAAAGAGAGTATTCCTGTATAAAGAGAGTGGAAATAAAAATTTAAATTTATATTGAAATTCAGTTTGAATTAAAAAAAACAACCAATTGAGGTTTGTTTGCCTTATATATTGGAATTCCTCCATATGGAAAACTATAAGGTTCAATGAAAAGAAGAGTGGCTACCTGCAGTGGGCATATAATGATAAAAAAAGAATTGTTAAATTAAAAATTAGTTACCATGAAATTTGAATTTGATGTAATTTAATTTGCAAGAAACAGAGATATCAAAACGAGTAGAGAGGAGTGGTGAGATCACAATAACTCAAAGAATCTGCTGTTTTTGTTATATCGTTAAAAAAATTGAATTCCTGATATTCTTAGATGATTTATTTGAAACTAATAAATATACAATATATATGAGTTTTTGAAGTGTGTACCCACCAAACATCATATTGACCAAGGTACATTGCAAATTAAGAATTTGATGTTTATGACATCAATTATCATAAAATTATGTATTCGTAGGGCTTACGGATTCAGGAACATCAATAATTTGGTCAATTCTGTACTTTTGGTCTGCAGTAACATAAAAATCCCTCTTGCTAACAGATAAAATCAATTAGCAAAGGGACTTAAAGAGAAAATTAATTAGGCT
>JALNVT010000063.1 GCA_023231265.1 Sphaerochaetaceae bacterium | reverse complement strand
TCCACATATCAACAACTTCCCTTTGGCTTTGATTGTTTCATCCAATATCATCAAACAGATGCCAAGTATGTGTGATCATCTTTAATCTGATATTTCAGAATCTTTATCTCATTTGTTTTGGTCAAAATTGAATCGTAAGATGCTCTAAAAAGAGAAAAGTACCCATACTGCATACAATATGGGTACTAAAAATTAAAAATTCAATTGGATAATTCCAGATTTCAAATAATTTATGTTATAAATAAAATGAGAATATGTTATGATTAACTAACATATTCACAATATACTCTTTTCTTCTTAACATGTCAATTAAGCTAGATATGATAGTCTTTTTTGAATTTATAGATCTCTTACAAGAATGATTTCTGTTACGTCAAAATCTTCAGAACTTGTACTTTTGCTTGTACTGTTTGAATCATCATCATTTTCATAATGGAGTTTTGCTAGACTTTCATCATCTATACCTAACGCCTGTGAATATTGCGAAGCTCTTATAGCCTGTAGCTCAGCTTCTGTAGGCAATCTATAGTCGTCATAAGATTTCTGCCAATCTACTTTTTCAACATGCTCTGCTGCAAACTCTTGGCTCTCACTGTAGTTTAATGGACTTTCAGTATCACAAACTTTAGCTTCAATCTGAGACCCTTGAATATCAAAGACGATACCACGAGAAGGTCCTACCTGACCTGTAATGTAATTTTTATCATTACAGGCTACCAAAATGGCCATAACTATTATCATTGCTACTGCTGCTACTTTCTTGTTCATATAAATGTTAGCAACTTAATGACAAATAAGTTACAATTTTTTTCCAAAATTTTACATATTTGATAGAATTTGTTTCATTTTAAAAAAAATATCTTAGATTTCTATAAAAAGTGCTAAGACATTTTCTTCATTAAATCCCTTTGTTTTAAAAAAATGGATTTTTTTAAAAATTTAAGAAAAATAAAAATCAATATTTACAGTATCAATTTCTATCTGTTTTGCTATATCAATAACCATTGAATCCTTAAAAGTTACAACACAACAGAGAGACTCGTCAATTTAATTAAATAGTTCAAATTTTAATTATCCTCAAGTGGATTTACAGTTTTAACTTCTAGAGTTACAGCGTAACCTTGAGAATCTAAATAATGAATTATTTGAGAAAGAGAGAAGTCATCAAGAGATGATTTTTTTTCAGAGCTCACCTGTTGAACCTGAGAAGCTTCAATAGGAAGATTTACTTCAGGAAGTATCTCACTTGTTTGTTGGTTGTTCGTTCCAAACAAAACAAATGAACCAATGAAAACAACAACAAATGCTGCAGCACTGGTGATCAATGCAGGTATTAAATTTACCTGAATCTTTCTTCGAAATATATTCTGTTTTTTGGGCTTATCAAATCTATTCTTCTCAAAGAATGTCATCACCCTATCGGCTCTAGATTCGATTTCATCGTCACTTATTGTAGTACTTTTCATCTTATCGTCAAGATCCTTCAATTGCTCAAGTCTCATTTGACAACCATTGCAATAAGAAAGATGTTCTTCAACTTGAGTTTTCCAAGGCTCTAATAGTTCACCATCTAAATAAGAATTTAAAAGCGCATCATCTAAACACATATTCTATTACTCCTGATCTTCATTTAAAATCTTTTCAAGCATTTTCCTTGCTCTAAAGACTCTTACTTTAACATTACTCTCAGAAATGTTAAGAGTAGCTCCGATTCCTTTGTAATCTAAATCTGTATAGGTCTTTAATGTAATTACAACTCTAAATTTTTCAGGGAGCTGAGCAATTGCATCTCTAACTTCTTTACAAATTTGATCTTCAACCATTAAATCTTCGCCGGTTTTGATTTTTGCTTTAGGTTCCTTCTTGACTTTTTCTATCATCTTGAGCTCTCTGCCCTTACGTTTGACAACATTGATAGATAGGTTCTTTGTAACCCTTATTAACCAGTACTTTGCATCATTTAATGAAGGAAAAGTTTTTCCTTGATCATAAAATCTCGTAAACGCCTCTTGGCAAAGTTCTTCAGCTCTATCTGGATTTCTTACAATATTGTTTGAAACTTTAAATATCATAGGGAACACCTGCTCGTAAACTTCACGGAAATCACGTTCATCATTACTTTGAATCTTCATAAATATTAACAACCCTTGTTACTGTTGGTTACAGTTTTTTTGATAAAACAGCTCCTTGCGGTGTATCTTTTACAATATATCCCATTTTATCTAATTCATTACGTATTTCATCAGCTCTTGCAAAATTTTTATCTTTCTTTGCTTGAACTCTTTCATCTAATAAAGCCTGAGCTTCTTCACCTAGATTTTCTTTTTTTCTTTTCTCTATCTGATCGAAACGTAGACCCAGCACATCATCATAGTACAATACAAGAGAATATTTCTCGGAATCTGTTATTTTATCGTTTTTTAGAGTCTTCCAAAGTTCAGCTAGAGCCATAGGCATGTTTAAGTTATTGGCACTTGCTTCATCAAAACTGTTCCTGAGATTTTTTGCTTCTTCACTTTCAATCTCAACCTGTTTTGCATCATTTTCTAACATATCCTGAATTCTAGAAACAATAGACATTCTATTTTTCTTAGCATTATCTAAATTATCAAAACTGAATCTCAATTGAGATCTGTAATGTCCACCCAGTACAAAATATCTATAATCCATTGGATCATAGCCCTTTTTTATTAGTAGCTGAAGAGTCAGGAATTCTCCTTTGCTCTTACTCATCTTACCAGTTTCATCTAGCAAGAACTCTCCATGCAACCAATAGTTCACCCATTTATGACCTGTTGCAGCTTCTGATTGTGCAATTTCATTTGTATGATGAACTGGAATTGCATCAATTCCACCAGAATGGATATCAAAAGATTCACCAAGATATTTCATGCTCATTGCTGAACATTCAATATGCCATCCTGGATATCCTCTGCCCCAAGGAGAGTCCCACATCATCTGCTGAGCTCCAAATTTACTTTTTGTAAACCAAAGAACAAAATCTTTTGGATTTTTCTTATTTGTATCTACATGAACATCATCTCTTACAGCAGTCTGTAGGTCATCTAATTTCAATCCAGCCAATTTTCCGTATTCAGGAAAAGTATCAATTGAGAAGTATACATTTCCACCTGCTTGATATGTATGACCATTTGCTTCAATTCTTTGAATTAGCTTTATCATATCATCAATGTGGTCTGTAGCTTTGCACCAGACATTAGGGTCAATCATATTCAAATCATGGAAATCTTTCTTGAATGCTGTTGTATAGAACTCTGCAATTTCCCAAACAGTTTTTCCTGTTTCCTTAGCAGTTTTTGTCATTTTATCATCACCATCATCACCATCACCTGTAAGATGACCAACATCAGTAATATTCATGACATGTTTCACGTTATATCCGAAATGTGTAAGAACTCTTTTTAGAATATCTTCAAATATGAAGGTTCTTAAATTGCCTATATGTGCATAATTGTATACAGTTGGTCCACATGCATAAAAGCCAACTTCTTTTTCATTTATAGGTTTGAATTCTTGGATACTTCGACCCATTGTATTGTATAATGATACTTTCATTAATTACCCCAATTTAGTATAGAAATCTGTATTTAAAATGTTCAGTTCTATTATTTAATATCCTAATTATACCGAAAAAACGTGATAAAAACAAATAAAAAGAAAATTTTTATTGCTCAATCCATTTTTCATTGGTAAACTGAACACATGAATAATAATGTATGCTATCAAGGTGAAAAAATCAAGTTTGATGATATTATAGAAAAGAATGTAAATCTTTCAGAATTTACAAATTTCAAAACTGGAGGAAATGCTGAATTTGTAGCAACTCCTGGTCGTTTTTCTGAATTAATTGCTGCCTTGAAGTTTGCAGAAGAGAGAAAGCTTAACATCACAATTATGGGTGATGGTTCCAATACACTTGTCAGTGATAAAGGAATAGAAGGTCTTGTGATAAGAACCAAACATCTCTCTCGTTATTCATCAAGAGGAAATATGTTCTGCTGCAGAGCTGGCATGACTCTTGAAAAAGCAATCGCACTTACATTGGAAGATGGTATGGAAGGACTTGAATACCTCTCAGGAATTCAGGGATCAATAGGTGGAGCAATAGCAGGAAATTCTGGTGCATATGGACACAGCATAAGTGAGCATCTTCTCTATGTAGATTATGTAACTTTTGACGGCAAGACACATAGAATGGGAGCACAGGTAATAGACTTTGGCTATCGCTACTCTCCTTTTATGGACATGAAAGATTGCTTGATTTTTGAAGTTGGTTTTTTGTTGCCCAAATCCCAAGATTTTCTTAAAAAAGGAAAAGATACTCAATTGGCATTAAAACATGAGCGTCGAAACAAAGGTTATTATGATTATCCTTCAGCTGGTTCAGTATTTAAAAATCCAGAAGGATCCTTGACGGCAGGACAGATGCTTGATAAGTGCAATATGAAATTACAGAAGATTGGCGATGCAATGGTTTCTAAAAAACATGCAAACCTTATTGTGAATACGGGTCATGCCAAAAGCTCAGATATCTACAAACTTGCTTTAAAAGGTAAAGATGAGGTAAAGAAAAAATTCAATGTGGATCTTGAATTTGAGATAAAACTTCTAGGGAATTTCAGTTAAAAATTATAACTCATTTTTAAATCAAGCTTCTTTTTAAACTCATAATTTATTTTAAGAGTTGATCTGTCATTAAAAAATTTCAATTCGATTGCAGAATAAAATCCAGAATATTTGTAACCAATTTTTAAATTCTCCATCTTCAGTTCAATCATTGGTTTTTCTTTCAAAATTCCAAATTTTATATTCAGATTGTATCTACTGTCTTTAATAAAATAAACTGTTGCATATAATGATTGGGTTCTCTCTCTTTCTAAATTCTCATTGAAAGTTATTTTTTCATCGATCTTCACACTCATATCTTTGATTCTATAATCAAAAAACAGTTTTTTGTTTACCTTTTTATATATTGTTGAATTTGATTGATATTCTCGTCTCGAGGCTTTTCCAGAAAAAACACTCAAAGGATATATAAAGTCTTTTATTTTTATTGATGAACCATACAATTTCAATTCAAATCCAGCTTGGTATCTGTAACTCAAATTCTGCATCTCAAAAAATACATCAAACTGCTTTGAACCAAGTGTCAATGAATTGCTGAAAAAATAACCATAAGCTGTATCAGCTGCTTCATAGCGAATCTTCATCTCGTCCAAGTCATACTGAGCCACATAAATCAAACCCTTGTATGTATCTTTAAGATTTTCGATTGAATTGAAATAAGACTTATTGTAAACAGACTTTTTAGTTTTGTGATTTTCAAAACTCATCACATCAACTTTTAGGGCCTCACTCTCGTATCTCACACCATCAACTGTTACCTCATTATCGCTTTGACCAATAATGGTAGAATATAGTTCAAAATTCTTATAAAAGTAAGATACATATACATCAGTAGACATTCCAGATTTAAGATATTTTGTATCCACCAATTTTCCTTTTTTAAATAAAAATTTATCTATTTCTATATTAAGAGAAGACAGATAAAGTTTTTCTTCTAATAGAGTTAGCTTAATTTTATTGTCCAAATTACAAAATTCTATTGATTTATTTTTCGAGTAATAATTTTCATTTATTGTTATAGATTTTGCCGTAATTGTGAATGGACAAATAAAAAAAAGCAAATATCCCAATATTTTATGTATATTCATATTAATTTAGCCAAAAAATCGTTATTTTTGCTTGAAATAATACTATCAATCATTGTAGTATAGACAAGTTGCTTTAGGGCATATTTTTTTATTTTTCAAATTTTTAAATATAAAATCAAATACAAATTTTAAGGAGCACATAATATTATGGTGATTCTAACCCTCAATTGCGGAAGTTCTTCCGCTAAATACCAGGTATATGACTGGACTAACAAAGACGTACTAGCTGTAGGCGTTGTTGAACGTATTGGACTTGAATACTCAACAATTGAACACAAAGCTACTGGTAAAGAGGAATACAATGCTAAATTCTCTTCCCCTACTCACAAAGAAGCTATCGAACTAATTATTAAAATGCTAATTGATAAAGAATATGGCGTTATTGAAGATTTATCTCAGATTGGCGCTGTAGGTCACAGAGTTTTACATGGTGGTGAGATTTTCGTTAAGTCTGCTTTAGTAGATGACGAAGTAATCAAAGAATTAAAAGAACTTATTCCTTTAGGTCCATTACACATGCCAGCAAATATCATGGGTATTGAGGCAGCACGTAAAGTAATGCCAAACGTTCCTCATGCAATCGTTATGGATACAGCTTGGCATCAGACAATGCCAGAAGAAGCATATATGTATGCTGTACCATATTCTTGGTATACAGACTTCAACGTACGTCGTTATGGCTTCCACGGAACAAGTCACCTATATTGTGCTAAAAGAGCAGCTGTTCTTCTTGGAAAAGAAAACAAAGATACAAATGTAATTATCTGCCACATTGGTAATGGTGCATCTGTATGTGCTGTAAAGAATGGTGTATGTATTGATACTTCAATGGGTTTGACTCCTCTAGAAGGTCTGGTTATGGGTTCAAGATCTGGTGACCTAGATCCAGCTATTCTTCCTTTCATTATGAATAAAACAGGTATGACTCCTACTGAGATGGACACAGCTTTAAACAAAAAATCAGGATTGGTTGGTATCTGCGGAAAGAGCGACAGACGTGATGTTCAAGCTGCTGCATTAGAAGGTGATGAAAAAGCTCAAATTGCTATTCAAATGGAATGCCACAGAATTAAGAAATACATCGGTAGTTATGCAGCTCTTCTTGGCAGAGTTGATGCAGTTGTTTTCACAGCTGGTGTTGGCGAGATGGGTGACCATATCAGAAAAGGCTCAATGGTTGGACTTGATAACTTAGGCATAAAACTTGACGTAGAGAAGAATGATAAATGTCACTGCAGAAATGGTGAGTTTGATATCAGTGCTGATGATTCTCCTTCAAGAATTTTTGTTATTCCTACTGATGAGGAATTGGTTATTACAGAAGATGCTTATGCTCTTATGGAAGGTACATATGATATTCATACTAATTTCCATTACAGTTTTGAAGATGCTTCTTATGTTAATAAAGCAAGAGCAAGAGGCTTGGTTGAAAATCTTAAAAAACAACCTTCCCTCAAGTCTATTCTTGTAACACCACCTACAAAATAATTGGAACAGTAATTAAAGTATTTAATATTTGATGGGACAAATCATTTGTCCCATTTTTTATGTCTTATAACTTGTTCAATTTTTCAAATTCCTCAATTACCTCTTCAATATCTGGTATTTTATTTGATAGAGTACTACTTTGACCTGCAAATTCTCGAGCGGACTGCTCCAAATCAAGAGCTCTCTCAAAATCAATTTTTTTACCAAGTTTTGCACTCTCAATCAAACTCTCTCCTTCATCAATGAGTTTTTCCATCTGAGTCAGCCTACTCTGTCCTTCAATCAATATTTTATTTTTCATGCTTTTTGATAAAGAAAGCTTTTTACTGGATTCAAAATTTTTGCAATAAAAGGCTGCAAGCTCTTTGCCTCTTTTTGTACCTGCACTGTTCAACAAACTTATCATTGCTAGATTGATGATTTTAACATTATCTTTAAATATCAGTGCTATTTTAGCTGCCAATTGACTCTCACTTATATATATCACATCTTTCTTATCAATTCGGTTGAGAAGTCTATTTATCCCCGAGTTCAATGCGGCAGAACCAGTATAATTCTTGATATTACCATTTGATAGATCAAGTATACATGCATTGTATCTTTCATTAAAAACATCAATTCCAACTATTTTATTATTACCATTCATATAATCATTATATATCCATAGGTTTGGAAAAAATAGTTGTTTTCAAATGCACTTTTTGAATGTATAATGGGAATATGAATAATTTATCAAATTCCCCTTACAGTGAAGCTTCAATCTTAGAAGCTAAAGGTATTCCATTTGCTTGGGTCACCCTTGTTAACACTAAAGGCACAGTAACTAGAACCAGTGGAAGAATGCTGGTTAAAAAAGATGGTACTTCATGCGGCACAATAGGCGGCGGAGCAATAGAACATAAAACAGTTTTGAAAGCAATTGAATGCTTAAAAGAAGGTAAAGGCGGACTATTTAAAATAGGTTCTGCAATTGACAATCCAAAATCATCCTACCTTGAAGTTGCAATTGATATTGGTGAGATCAACAACCGATTGATAATTATTGGTGGTGGTCATGTTGGCCAACAGACAGCAAAACTTGCAAGTTTCCTTGGGTTTGAGGTATGTATTGTTGATAAAAGAGAAGAATTCTGCAAAAAAGAAATGTTCAAAATGGCATCTTCTGTGATCTTAACTGACGATATTGCCAAAACTCTAGAGAGTTTGAGTTTGACAAAACGTGATGCAATTCTGGCTCTAAATCACAGTCTTGTTCATAAAAAAGATTACGAGGTGGCTCTGAATTCTGATGCATATTATATTGGAGTGATGGCAAGTCACAAACACACAATCAATTTTTTAGGTAATGTTGAGTTCACAGCTGAACAGAACAAGAAACTGCATTGCCCAATTGGCCTTGATTTAGGTGGACAAACTCCGAACCAAGTTGCATTGGCTGTAATGAGTGAGGTAATGATCAACACTCATAATAAATACGCAACAGATAGAACTAGAAAGTACAGACCAGTAATTGTTAGAGGTGGAGGAGATCTTGCAACAGCTGTAATTCTTAAATTGCATAACAGTGGTTATAAAGTCATTTCTCTGGAGATTGAAAAGCCAACTGTGATTCGACGTACTGTTTCCTTTGCACAGGCTATGTATGATGGTTCAATTGAAGTTGAGGGTGTCACTGCAACAAAATGTGATAAGAATGACTTAAATGGAATTTTAGATGTGCTTGATAACAATCAAGTTGCAATTGTCAGCGACAGCAATGGTAATTTGATTAAAAGACTTCATCCGATTGTTGTTGTGGATGGTATTCTTGCTAAGAAGAATATCTGCACAAAAATTGATGATGCTCCACTGGTCATTGCCCTTGGTCCTGGTTTTACCGCCAAAGAGGACTGTGATGTTGTAGTTGAAACGAAGCGAGGACACTATTTAGGTAGAGTTATTTATGATGGCAGTGCAATTGAGAATACCGGAATACCTGGATTGATTTCAGGAATGGGGAAAGAGAGAGTAATACACTCGCCTGCAGAAGGTATTTGGCATTCAGATTTAAATATTGGGCAGCTTGTTAAGAAAGGTGATATCATTGCCACTGTTGGAAATGTCAAAGTTCCAGCAACAATAGATGGCAAACTCAGAGGCCTTCTCCAAAATGATTTACATGTACCAGAAGGATTCAAGGTAGCTGATATCGACCCTCGCGGCGCAGATACAGATCATTTAACAGTAACTGATAAAGGTCGCTGCATTGCCGGCGGTGTTTTGGAAGCAGTCTTGAGATTTGAAAGAAATTTGAATGACATTTAATGAATATTTCAGTATTTGATAGAATACGGAACATGTAACTCATAAAACTAATATTGGCAGAATTGTCAGTATTAGTTTTTTATTCTTGAATACATTTTATAATCCATAGCAATAAAATAAATCAGCAATCAAACCATAAGATTCAATAAATGCTTAATTGGCATGAGTGGAGTTCTGGACTTAGGAATAAAAATATTCAACGAATTCATTGACCTAGTCAAGGCAACATAAATTATATTTTTCATTATCTCATCTTGAGCTTCCTTATCATACTTGCTGGTTATAAATATCTTATTTGATAGAAACAAATAGACATATGCAAAACATGTACCCTTGCATAGATAAACAGTTGAAATTTTAATTTTAGATTCTGAAAAATCAATGGACTCATCCTTCATTTCAACTGAAGGATATTCACATCTTTCTATAATTTTATTCACCACATATTGGGATGGACAGATTATGAAGATGTCCTTCAAATCCAACTCAAACTCCTCAATGTCAACTTTGAGCTTTCTCAATAGAAGGTTTATGGTATCTTCAACGCTGAAATTCTGAAATATATGGGGTCGCATTCCTGTTAGAGCATCATCAAATACAATTTTTTTTAACTTACCCTCTTCATTGAAACTTTTTAGATAAGCATCTGATAGTACCTTTAGCTTATCTGGATTTCTCAGATTCTCCTGCATGTGAAATATTTTGCAGTCAATGTTCAATCTATAAATGGATGTTTCCTTCAGATATATGCATTGATGTGGATCAGATGCCATTATTAAAGCCTTCTTGGCACTCTTACTTAGAAAAGATAACATTGCAAAACTCAAATCTTGAGCTTCATCAATCAAAATATAATCCACTATTCCATCTATATCATTTTCACAAATATATTCCAAACTTTTTATAATTGCATAATTTATAGATGCAGTTTTACTTTTGTCCATCAAAAATCGATAGATCATGCTTATTTCATAGAGCTCACTGCTTCCATACTGTTCAATGCAATCTTTTTTATCCAAACAATTCTCAAATATATTTGCTTCAATCTGGTTAGAAATATATTCAATCTCGAGACATGTTTTTTCATTGTTTTCATTGTAGATGCTGACTGCTCTCTTTAACAAATTTTGAAGGTCTTCATTGAAACTTTTGTCCTTCAAATTGTTGATTTCTACTGTGATTTCAGGAAATATTGAATAAAAATAATGCAACATGAATTTATTGACTGTTCTAAGATTTTTAATGCAGCGAAGACTCATATTATCATTGAGCAGACCACTGCGATAAAATCGTATGAGGCTGTTGTTGTATGTCAAAAAATAAGAAGATTCACTTGTATTTTTCTTCGATATCTTTTGGTACAGTGATAAAAGAGTTATAGATTTACCAGATCCTGCCTCTCCTTCAATCAGATAGCATCCAGATAAATCATAGTATATCTTATCAACTATTTGCTTTTGTTTTTCTGTCAACTTCCAATATCTTCTCTCATATTCTTCATGGCTTATATCATATTTGAGAGATCTATTTTTAAAAAAAGGTCCATCAATTTTATCTTTACATTCTTTTATTCCTGTCTCAATTTCTGATATATGTTCTCTGATTAAATTAATGTGATTAAATTTTTCTATGCTCTCAATCTGAACATAATAAATTCTATTGATTGGATTGAATATCTTATGCATATCGTAAAACTCATCATACATCAGATTGGCAAATACATAATTAGGAATGATGAAACATAACTCATACAGGACTTTAAGGATTTCATTTTTTTCATAGTAGTTTGTCCATTTTAAAAAATGCTCTGAAGTGAAATCTTTTTGAATCTTCTGTATTTTATTTAAGGTACTCATTGCTCTTGAATTGACTGCATCTTCTGAAATCTTGATTTTAGATTTTGATTTTTGAAGGATGTACTCAAATTCATATTTACCACCATCAATTTGTACAAAATCCAAGACCATCTTTCTCATATCATCAAAAGCAGCTAAGTTAAAATAGCACACATCAATATCAAACAATTTCTTCAGTTTCTGTACCTCTTGCTTGTTCTGAATCATACAACCTCCTACAAATATTTACTCGAACTTGCATCTTTTGC
>JALNVT010000062.1 GCA_023231265.1 Sphaerochaetaceae bacterium | reverse complement strand
ATATCTGTGCTACATTATAAAACAAAGATAAATTTATTGAGGACACAAATGGCAAGAGTTAATGCAGTCAGTGGGGAAATATATAATGATATTAAAGCCCAAATATTGAGTGGCGAGCTGTCAAAAGATGATTGGCTTGTTGAAACTGCAATTGCAAAACAGAGAGGCATAAATAAGATACACGTATCATATGCTCTTCAGCAGTTAGCTGAAGAGGGATTCATTGAGTACAAAAAGAGAAGAGGATATTTTGTAAAAGGAATTGATGACAATGATTTTCTAGAGTTTGTCAAATTACGTGAGATAATGGAAACCCAGCTCATCAAGGAATTTCTCAAAAGAGCTACCGAGGAGCAGCTGCTTGATTCCATCAGAACAATCAAAAGAAAGCTTGCTTTTCTCAAGTCAAACTTATTGAATGACGCTGATGAAGAGACCGATAAATTTTTCAGTGAGATGCAGATAATTTCAAAGTATCAGCAGATACCTAAGCTTCTGAGTCAATATCAATCATACATAATGAGTGTTGTCAAAACAGATTTTAGAAAACGAGAGGACATAAAAAAGACAATTGAGACCAACATGGTCCTTCTTGAATGTCTTGAAAAACGAGACATAAATCTGGCTACCAAATGGACAAAGATACGATATGAGAATCTAATTGAGTCATGCTACAGAAATCTCATAATTAAAAAAGATAAAATAGACTGACAAGCACCTGATGTTTTCAATCAAGAGATGATAGCTCTATCTCTTTGAATTACTCTGAAACTTACCAGGAGAGATATCAGTGGCTATTTTGAACATTCTTATAAAAGAATCTGCATTGTTGAAACCAACTTTCAGAGCAACATCTTGTACCTTCCACCCTTGAATCAGAAGCTGCTTTGCTCTCTCAACTCTTATCGATGTTAGATATTCCTTAAAATTTATTCCCACAATCTTCTTGAATAGCTTTGACATGTAAACCATTGAAAAATGGAAGTGATCTGCAACATCTGTGAAAGAGATATCCTTATCATAATTGTCCTCTATAAAAGCTATTACCTCAGATGATAGATCTGCACTCTCCTCTGTTCTCTGTTCAATGAGCCTTGAAGAGAGGTCTAAAAAGTTGGTGACACATCGTGATTGAAATTCATCATCACTCACATCATCACCGAAAATAAAATATGATTCATAATCTTTCTCTATTTTGCTTTCCTGTATGACTCTCAATGAAGTTATGTAGAGAGCCTGTGCTATTCTAGACTTTGGTACATTTGATTTCAAATTCTGATTTATTATATGAATGGATAGAGCTTCAATTGCCTTGAAATCGCCTTCTTGAAGAACAAGCATGAGCTGTCTCTCTGTTTCAAGACTGTAGATGAGATCATTTACAGTACTTTCGTCTCTATCAATCATTATGTTGTATTTCTGATGATTTGAGTTGATTATATTTATCACTCTATCATAGGCCTCAGGAATTGTTTCATTCTCTTTCAATATGCATATTGCAAGCATTATCTCCTCTTCAATGCAGGACTCAATTTTATTCTTCAAACACCTAACAACTCTAGAGAGAACTCTCTCATCAACGATTGCGCTCATTATGCAAATTCTGTTCAAAGAGAAGAGCTGTATTGCACAATCCAACTGCTGGCAATCAAGTTTTTTGGAGTTCTTTTCAAGAAGCGAGTAAATCAACTCTGACTTCTTTGCAGTTTCAAACACACTTTGATCATCACTTTCAACTCTGTCTATTATTATGCTGCCATGACCTTTTAAAAGAGGAAGATTCAAGCTGCTTGATAGACCATCAATTTCATTGAGATTGCACAGTCCAAGAAGCAGGTCCTTTATTCTTTTCTTTCTGAGCAATTCAGAATTGCTGCTCTCTCTCTCCTGAAGTTCCTCAATGGTATCGTGCATATCACTTAAGGTGTTGGAGACCATCTCTATCTCATTACCATCACTTCTATCTCCTGAAATATCCAAACACGATGAGTACAGATGACGAATTGGACGATATAGGATTGTGAAAAGAAGCATTATGAGAGATGCAGTTATGAGAAGTATGAGGGTTGGCATGATGTATTTATAAAAAATACTGCTGTATATCAAAGAATCATCTCTCTGAGGATATGCAATTGTATATTCTATATCAAAATAGATAGATTCAATGGTTTTTATGTTCAACTTATCTTGCTTCAAGACATCAGCCAAACTCACATCTTCTTCATTTCCGAGATAAAAAAGCTGATTGCTGTTCTCAGAAATGAACAGAGAGCAGTCTTCAAAGTTGTACTTCGGTATCTTTATCTTAGATAGATTGAAGATGTATATCTCAATCAACTTGTTGTTCTGTGTTGAATTTGACCATGGTCTGAGGACCATCATGCGATTTGTATCACTTACAAGATATAATGGGTCGCTGCTGTATGTAATTGCAAGGATTTGATCCATCAATTTCAGATCAAAGTCATTTGCAAGAAATACATCCTCTGCACTCATTATTCCAATCGGTGTGTAAAATATTCCGCTATCTAGATCTAGAAAGGATATGGACAGACCTTCTTTTAAGAAATTGCTCTGAGTGTTATACAGATCATTTATCAAATTTAGCTTTGCTTGAGGGTTCTGATTCTTCTCAACAAAGAAGGATATTATCTCATCAAGATTGTTTTGAAAGAATTGATTCATAAGTGATGTTGCTGTGCCAAACATGTTCTCACTATCATTGATTGCTGACTCCAGTTCATTTTTCTGAAATATAGATTTTGATATGAGATTCTGCTTTGCATCTGAAAGATAGAAAGTCAATGAAGTCAGAGATATGGCTACACAGACCAATGCAAAGAAACAAATTATAAGTAATTATTGATAATGAAATACTACATGTTTCCTCTGCATCCTCCTAACTCTCCCTTTAGAATTGATTATTATTTAAAACTGTATTTATATTTATAAATTATAGCACACATTTTAAAATCCCCTATAGGAAAAAATTAACATCTTCCTCTCGATTATTAAAAAATGTCGATATATGGATGGTTAGATTAATAATTGTCAGTCAGAACATAAAAAGTAACGATTTACAGTCTCTACTTTGTCTCAAATACTTATGCTATGAATAAAAAGAGATTGATAAATAAAAAGACAATGCAGTTATTAAGAAATGATTATGATCTGTATCTTATGATAGTCCCTATAATCCTCTGTCTTGTATTCTTTACCTACAGACCAATGACAAGTCTGATCATAGCTTTCTAAGGGATCTTTCATATCAATGAACAACTACGTTGATCATGATTGGATGGAAGCCAGATGGATAACCTTCGATTACTTTCCAGGGCTCTACCAGAAGACAAAGATTGGAATCCTTGGCTGTGGAAGAATTGGTCAGACTGTAATTGAATATCTGAAACCATTTGATGTTCAAGTTCTTGTTTATGATCCATTTCTCAGTGATGAAGATGCCAAAAGGCTCAATGTAAAGAAGACAACTCTTGAGGATATATTCACAAACTGTCAGGTAATTTCCAACCACATTGCAAACAACAAAGAGACTGAGAACATACTCAACTACTCCCTATTCTCTCTCATGAGTGACACTGCATCCTTCATCAATACAGGACGTGGAGCACAGGTTGTTGAGAAAGACCTTACAAGAGCTCTGAGTGAAAAACCTCTGAGATTTGCAGCACTGGATGTCACAACCAACGAGCCATATCCTTTTGACGGAATGCTAAGAAAGTTGAAAAACGTGCTTCTATTTCCTCATATTGCAGGTTATGCACACTCAGAAGTACATTGTCTGAGCGACTGTGTGCTCAAGCAATTTGATAACTTCTTAGATGGCAAGGAAATTGAAAACACTGTCACATTGGATATGCTCAAGATAATGGCATAGATTGATAGAAGGAGATTGAAATTGAATTTATTTGATGTAAAAAAACAAGAAAGTCATGATAACTGGTGCATCTAGAGGTCTGGGTAGATCTATTGCAGAAGGTTTTTTAAAGGAGGGCTGCACTGTTGTGCTTCTCTCTCGATCTTCAAAAACAGAACAACAGATCTTAGAATACAGAGAGAAGAATTGGAAGGCATTTTACATAGAGTGCGATCTATCAGTGAGAGAGGATCGCTCTCGTGCTTTTGATGATGCAATAAAATTATTGGATGGAGAGATAGATGTTCTCATAAACTGTGCAGGTATTCAGATAAGACATCCTGCAGAGGAGTTTCCTATCTCAGACTTTGATGAAGTTCTCGAGCTCAACCTCACTGCAACATATGATCTGTGTCAGAGAGCTGCAAATGTGATGCTCAAAAAAGGTTATGGCAAGATCATAAACTTTGCTTCAATGAACAGCTTCTTTGGTGGATACACAATATCTGCCTATGCTGCAAGCAAGGGAGCAATTGCCCAGATTACAAAAGCCTTTTCAAATGAATGGGCTGGAAAAGGAATCAATGTCAATGCTATAGCTCCTGGCTACATGTCAACTGAGATGAACATCAATCTGATAAATGATGAATCTCGCTACAAAGAGATCAGTGATAGAATCCCAGCTCACAGATGGGGAACTGGAGAGGACTGCGTGGGTCCCTGCATATTTCTTGCATCAAGAGCATCTGATTATCTAGATGGAGCAATCATTCCTGTTGATGGTGGTTACCTCAACAAATAAAACACAGTAAAAAACAGGATGCCATCCATATCTCTTTGATACGATGGCATATTTATGCAAAAAAGAAATTAAAAAAACTTAGATCCATCAGCTTCTATTGCTGGGTTCTACAAGTTTCCAAGGCATCATCTTTCTCTCTATTATTTCAATAGATCTGTACAAGAAGATACCCAAAAGACTTATGAACACAATTCCTGTGTACATCTGAAGATAGTTGACCATTATCCAGCTGTTCATTATGTAGTAACCAATTCCATATTCTGTTGCAAAGTTCTCACTGAAGAATAGAACTGAAAGGCTGATGCCAACAGAAATTCTCAACGTTGAGAAAATACTTGGAAGTATGCTTGGAAATATTATATCAACAAGAACTTCCCTCTTTGTTAAATTATATGCCTTAGATAGCTCCACATAATGATAGTTTATCTCTGCAACACTGTCTTTGATCATCAGCACAGCAGGAAAGAAAATGACCATGGAAACAATCAGAATTTTGCTCAGATCACCAATTCCAAACAGCACAAGAAATATTGGAAGAAGTGCAATTTTTGGAACAGGTTGAAATAGATAGATTATTGGTGTGAACAGTTTGTTGGTTGAATCCTTCAGCCCCATAACAATACCAAGTGGAATTGCAAGAAGAAGAGCCAATAGGATTCCTGAAAGAACCCTATAGAGACTGTAGAAGACATGAATCAGGACCTCGCCACGCATCAGCTCCACAAATACTTCCTTGAGGACAAGATGTGGATAAGGAACAATTGGCATAGAAAAACTGAAGGCAATGATGTACCAAGGTATCAACAATATCAAAGCACCCTTTAAAAAATAACCTTTATTCATCACCTCTTCCTTTCAATTCAAGTCTCACTTCTCTTACGCTATTAAAATATTTTTCTGACAACCTGTCGTTTCCTTTGGTATCAATCTCTTTGAATTCATCACCAAACATGAACACTCTATCACCCATATAAACAGCTTCTTCTATGTGATGAGTTACAAGAATCAAGCTCATACCTAGCTCATTTGACACCTCAAGAATGCTATCTTGAAGGGATTCCTTGGTCAATTCATCCAGATTGGCAGTTGGCTCATCCAAAAGCAGAACCTTTGGTTGTCGAATTAAAACACGAGCTAGAGCAACTCTCTGTCTCTCTCCACCGCTCAACTGCGATGGATATTTATCTTCGTGCCCCTTGAGGCCAACCATATCTATGTACTTTTGGACAGGTAAATCCTTATCCAAGCCCAACAAGATATTTTTCTTTACGGTTTTCCAAGGCAGAAGTCTATCTTCCTGAAAAAGAATACCGATATCTTTTTGAGTTATTCCCTCTAGAATTATGGAACCCTCTGAAAGCTCCTTGAGACCCTTGATGCAGTAGAGAAGACTTGTTTTACCACAGCCACTGTGACCAACGATACTGATATTGTCCGTCTGCTCAATTTTTATGTTCAAATCTTTGAAAACATTTGTTGGACCATAATCAAAAGAAGCCCTCTCTATTTTTATCATTACTTTACAAACCTTCTATCTAGAATTTCATCTGGAGTGATTTCATATGTCTTACCAACCAAATTACCAGTCCAATCAATCAATTCATTGATGAAAGCATCTGAAGGCAAGGTTGCATCTTTATATTCAGGGAGAGTTATTTTATCTCTTACCTGTGGTGGTAATGTAGATATGCTCTCCATCAAAACATCTCTTGCTAAAGATGGATCTTTTTGAATATCTGCAACTGCGTTTTTATAAGCCTCTGTGAACAATTCAATTGAATCAGCTTTCTCAGAAATAGCTTTTCCTGTGAATGCCATGATGTCCAAACTCTCACCAGGAATTCCATCATAAACAACCTTAACCAAACCATTCATCTCACCAATTGATGCAACAGGTTCAGGAATCAGACCTCTCTCAACATCTCCAGTTGCGATGGCTTGCAATCGTGTAGGAATTGAATTTATATATACCTTCTCATAGTTATAATCATCACCAAGATATTGCTCTACAAGATAGTTAGAGACACTGATTTCCATCGTTCCAACTTTTATATCTTTATCATCTACATGCTTTGGATTGACAAGAAGTGGGAACATACCATCTGTTGAGAAAACACCTTTCAAGTCAAAACCTTCTGCATTATTTGTAATCAAAGCAACAATGTCAGTCATAGCACCATCAATAGAATTTGTCTGCAGTGCAGTCTGTCTGTTCTGAGCATCGGTATAAATCTGAATCTCAACATCCAAGCCTAACTCCTCAAAATAACCATTTTTTTCAGCTAATAGTATTGGAGCGATATCTACCGCAGGCATGAGACCTACCTTTAAAGACTTTGGCTGTTCTTTGACACCATTTGCAAACAGTGCTGCAGCACTTATCATGACCAATGCAATTGTAATTAACTTTTCCCTCATTTCTTTTCCTTATTAAATAAAGTTTTATCTAAAAATACACTAAAAAGCTGCATGGGTTCAAGTGAGAGATTGCCAAAAACACATTGTTATACAGATGTATCTCATAAGAAAACAATTCATCTAATTCTCTGCTGAAAAAGAGAATAATTGCAGTTCATACCAGTTTGGTAGGCTTGACCTAAACTAGATGCAATGATACAAACTTAATACCACTGACAGAATAAGAAGGACCTATAAAAATACATGAAAAACTTTAAATCACTGATTAAAAACTATTGGATAGCAATGAGAGTTTTCTCTCTCACATTGGCATTTGCAGCCACCACATACGGAATTATTGCAGCATATATCAATGGATATTTTGAAGGACGCAGTACATCTTATATGATCTTTCTTGTTATCATAGTCACAATTGCAGGTCTTGCATCTCAAGCTGGAGCAAACTTGATCAACGACTTCTTTGAAGGAAGCTTCAAATATCCACCTCAAGGAACCAAAACGATAACTTTCTTGAAGATGGAGAGAAGCTATTTTGATGTATTTGTTTTTCTTTCCGGAATTGGTGCTCTGATGTTGGCAAGTCTCATCGGACTTTATTTGATTTATATAACTGATATGTGGATGCTTGTCATTGGATTGATCGGAGTTTTTGGTTCCTATGCATACACAGGAGAGCCATTTGTTTACAAAAGAAGAGGACTTGGTGTACCACTGTCATTCATATTGATGGGACCTCTTATGAGTTTGGGCTCTTATTATGCAATAGCAGGATCTTTTTCCATAACTCCTATATTGCTCAGTCTACCAACATCTCTATTGGTTCCAGCACTCATGATAAGCAATGAGATGAGAGATTTCCTTAGAGACCAAAAATTTGCAATGGGAACCATGACAGTAAAGATTGGAGCTACTGCAAGCAAAATCCTTTTTGTATCATTGATGGTAGGAGTATATGTACTCACCATTGTTTATGTGATACTGGGATTATTTCCAGTTTATTCATTGATAAGTTTTATAACACTTCCTTATGCTGTCAGAGCTATTGAGAATGTTATGAATGCTAAAAACTTGGGAATAAGAAACACAACAAAAGTTCATATGTATTACAGCTCAATAATTTTCATCTGTTTCATCATATCTTTTCTTTAATACTTGAGATATGAAAGCAGATTAGATATAGAAATTGATACTATCAAATCATAACAAAAAATAAATGGTGGATTTAGGTGAGAAAAGCTCTTGCCCATCCACCTTTTTTATTGGTGAATAAACAACATATTTTCATCATGATTTTAAATGCTGTATCCATCTTTCAGGAGGCCTCCTCCATAACACAGAACAGAGATAAGAGAGCAATGAGAGGACTGCATAAAGGACAGCAAGAGAGCTTGAATTCAAAACAACCGACTTCACAACTTCTTAACAAATGATATGATGAAATACCAAACATACTCCTAATCTCCATCTTGAGTGAATTTCTTAAGACACTCTTCTTTAATAAATCAGAATCTATCTTGCATCTGCCGAGAAAATAATAGCACCATCATCTCCATCACCTCATAATCTCTTAGATGCAATTTATATTTCAATTGGAAAGCAATCTTTTGGATAAATTCAAAACAATTGATAATTAAAAAGGCCCTCACCCTTTTACAGATGAAGACCTTTATCTACGAACGAATTCGTTTGAAATTATTCTACAGTTACAACACCATTGTTGAATGCTTCAGCAACCAATTCATAGAAGCCACTTACGTGGATTGAAACACCTGCAATATCATCAGTGTGACCTTCGTCATCTTTGTATGTGACTGCATTGATATCTTGAGTGTCAACAAGATTCTGTTCTGCTAGAGCTGCTTGTTCATACCAATCAGCTTGAGCTCCGCCAAACTTAACCATGTTGTAGTTACCAGCTTTATCAAATTCTTGTTTATCTTCACCATCTGCATTGAGAGCTGACCAATAAACTTCAACAATGTTACCATTCTTTACGAACAATGAAACATAATCCTTCCAGCCGTTATCTTCAACGTCACTAGAAGCGTAGTAGCCACCATCTTTGTAAGGACCAACTGTTACAGGACCAGCTTTTAGAGCTGCATCTGCTAGATTCATCAAGCCACTTACGTGAACAGAAACACCTGCTATATCGTCAGTATGACCTTCTTCATCTTTGTATTCAATTTTTGTAGGATCTTGAACATCAAGAAGATATTGCTCTGCTTTTGCAGCCTGAACTGACCAATCAGCTTGAGCTCCACCAAATTCTACCATGTTGTATTTACCTGCAGCATCATAGAGTTTTTTATCTTCACCCATTTTGTTAACTGCAGACCAATCAGCAGAAACAATGTAACCGTTGATTACTGTTAGAGCTACATATTCTTTCCAACCTGTCTCTTGGAATTCAGAATCAGCCATGAAATAAACACCGTCTTCATACATTCCTCTACCAACAGGACCATCAGCCAATGCTTTCTGTGCTAGTTCAAAGAAATCTGAAACATGAATGCTCACTCCAGCAATATCATCAGTATGACCGTCTGCATCTTTATATGTGATTGCAGAAGGATCCTGTGTATCAATTAAATACTGCTCAGCTTTTTCAGCTTCTTCATGCCAGTATCCCTGTGATTTTGCAATGTTCTTCATGCCATAATTACCAGATTCAGAAACTAGTTTCTTTTCAGGTCCAGCAGTTACGTTTGCACCATTCCAATCAGCTTCTGTGATCTTGCCGTTTTTAACAACTAATGTCACAACTGTTTTCCAGCCATTTGAAGCATATGTATCTTCAGTAGCAAAGTAGATTCCATCTTCATAGGAAACATCAGCAGGTGTTACCTCTTTCTGTACTTCAGTCTTTGCTTCTGTTTTAGCTGCTGTTTCTGGTTCAGCATCTTTTTGACAACCTACCAACGGAACAATCATCAGGGCAACTAATAATGCCATATATAGAAAATTCTTTCTTTTCATTTTTAACTCCTTGTTATTGAATAGGATTAAAGTATATTGATAGAATGAGGGTTGTTCAATAGCTATGGATATCAAATTATCGAATAAATATCCTTTTGACAATAATTCTTTTAATTGATACCATTTATCTATGAAAAAAGTAACACCTGTGGATATAATTATATTCATCATCTTCCTCTCAATTTGTATAATAAGCTTCACTCTTTACACAAATGTATCAGGAAAGCCAGAGGTACATGTAACAATTGATGACAAAGAATGGGTATATGATCTCAGTGAGGATACAACAGCCTCCTTTACAGGTCCTATCGGAGACACAACTATAGAGATATCAAACAACAGAGTGCACGTGCATTCTTCAGACTGTAAAAATCAAATATGTGTGACATCTGGATGGATAGATGAGCCTGGAGAATGGATCTCCTGTCTTCCAAATGATGTGTTCATTTTAATAAAAGGGCAGCAGCAAATTGCCCAGAAGGAAGAAACTGATGACATCTCATTCTAAAGTCAGAATTGACCTTGTTGCCCTATTTGCGGCATGTACTCTTTTTCTTTCAACAATCGAATATATGATTCCAAAACCTGTTCCATTCATGCGTCTTGGACTGGCAAATCTTCCACTGATTCTCTCTTTGGGAATCTTTAAAAATAGAGAGTATTTTTTATTGCTTGTACTGAAAGTGCTGGGACAAGGATTGATAAGCGGAACCATCTTCAGCTATATAATACTGTTCTCACTTGCAGGAAGTCTATCCAGTGCAATATTGATGTTTTTGACATACAAACTTTTCAAGGATAAGGTCAGCAGAGTTGGTATCAGTCTGACCGGAGCGCTGGGAAGCACAATAACTCAGTTGATTGTGAGTCGTATCATTTTGTTTAAAGAAGCTACATATGTAATTGCTCCTTTATTTCTTATCTCAGGATTGATAACGAGCATAATCTTGGGACTATTTGCCAGTGAGTTCACAACCAAAAGTATTTGGTATGCACAACTGAAGGAGCAAGCAGTATGAAATATTCAACTCTGAGACTCATCAGCGGAGCATTCATTATAGTTGGGCTCATGCTATCGCAGTCTTTAGTTCTGCGATTTTGCATCACCATTTTCATAATTCTATTGGCATCGAAAAGCGGAAGAAAGTTTCGTATCCTTCCAAATATAATATTGCTTGTGACAATCTCCCTTGCTCACACACTATCACCAAATGGATTGGTGCTCTTCTCTATCGGATCTTATTCCATAACATTGGGTTCTCTTGAAATTGGAGCGAACAAAGCACTGCTTCTCATAAGTTTCATCTATGCATCTCACTACATGATGAGTGCAAGGCCACAGATTCCTGGTAAGTTGGGTGCAATAATATCTCTTCAATTTTATTATTTCGACAGATTGACTACAAAGTGGCACCAAATAGAGAACAAGAAACCTCTTATTGGAGCAATTGATCAGCTTCTTATGAATATTAATGAGAATGAAGATGGACAGAAGGAAATGCCAAAGCAGAGCAGATATGTTGAAAAGAAGGATGTTTTGGTCCATATTCTCCACATATCTGTAATATTCTCTCTTGTGCTACTTTTCACAGATCAAGCAAAAAGCATGATACCTTTTATTGCTCTATTACCTTAAAAGATTCGTCACTCAAATCAAGAGGGATTGAATTCTCTTCAAATCCTTTTGATGTGTAGATGTTCTT
>JALNVT010000061.1 GCA_023231265.1 Sphaerochaetaceae bacterium | reverse complement strand
ACATTCACATAAAGAGAGGAACTGTAAAATGAGTGGTATAGTTTTAATAATCACGTTCGTAATTGCTATTGTCGTAATGATTCTTGCAATTTCAAAATGGAAAATTCATCCATTTTTAGCAATTATGGGAATATCTTTAATATTAGCTATTGTAGCTGGTATTCCACTGAGCGAAATTCCAGGCCTAATTGGTACTGGCTTCTCAGGAACATTCAAATCAATCGGTATAGTAATTATATTGGGTGCATTGATTGGTACAATTCTTGAAAAAACAGGTGCAGCTTTAAAACTAGCTGAAATGGTAGCAAGATTGGTTGGACCAAAACATCCAGATTTAGCTATGGAAATCATGGGTTGGGTTGTATCAATCCCTGTATTCTGTGATTCAGGTTTTGTTATCTTAGATCCAATTCGTAAGGCTCTGACTCAAAAGACTCACTATTCATCAGTTGCTATGACAATGTGTTTGAGTGCTGGTCTTTATGTAGCTCACGTATTCATTCCACCAACACCAGGTCCAATTGCTGCTGCAGGTACCCTAGGTATTGGTAACAACATCATCGGCGTCATCGGAATGGGGGCTCTTGTATCAATTCCTGTACTTATTGCTGCTTATTTCTTTGCAAATAAAGTAGGTAAAAAAGTAAAGAGCCGTGAAGATTTAGAAGAGGACAATGGCCCATCTTATGAAGATTTACTCAATTCTTTCACCTCTCTTCCTTCAGGATTTTCTAGTATAGCTCCTATTCTAATTCCTATCCTATGTATGGCAGTTGGTTCCTTTACATCAATGTTTGGTACATCTGGAGCTCTAGGTGAGATCCTAAACTTCATTGGTACTCCTATCATCGCTTTGACAATTGGTCTTTTCTTTGCCATCGGTCTTCTAGCAAGTTCTGGTAAGATGAGTGAGTTCAATGAAATGACTGGTGATACTTTAAAGATTGTTGGACCAATTCTATTCATAACAGCAGCTGGTGGTGTTTTAGGTAAGACCATTGCAGGTGCAGGATTTGTTGAATACATGAAAGCTAATGCAGAAGTATTGGCAGCAGTTGGTATCTTCTTCCCATTCATCGTTTCTGCAATATTAAAGAGTGCTCAGGGTTCATCAACAGTTGCAATCACAACTACTGCTGGGATCATGGGTTCTGTTTTAGATTCAGGTTCCATGATGAACTTATTGGGATTGAACAGTCCAATGGCTGCAGTTCTTACTGTACTTGCAATTGGTGCAGGTGCTATGACAGTATCTCATGCCAATGATTCTTATTTCTGGGTTGTTACAAACTTCGGTGGTCTTACACCTGAAGATGGTTACAAAACTCAAACTTCAATGACTCTTGTGATGGGTGTTGTTGCAATATTGTTCATCTGGATTCTTTCATTATTCTTGATCTAATTTAGATATCAAAACAATCATACGAGTCCTTTCTTATTTGATTCAATCAAATAGGAAGGGCTTTTTTTATTTCATTTGGGGTTCAATTATAAGAATTGTGTTATCATCATTGAAATCATCAGAACAGACAAACAGCTCAATAATTACAGGAGAGCCCTCAATTATCGAACAAAACACATCAAAAACACAAAGATTTTTAATTCACTGCTGAGATATAGGTACAGAATTAAACAAAACACGTAACAATTTTAAAGTATATTCCATATGGGGTTAGTAATTAACTTTACATAATTTTTATAAAAAGTCACAAAAAAATCTTGCAAATATTTTTTACTTAATAGCCCAAATAAACATTAAGTTAGAAAAACTGACTATTAAAGTATATTATTAGGCCTCTTTATAACTCAAGTGTATAAAATATAGGGCTCTTGAAAATTACCAATTTTCTCTTTTCTTGACTTATTCAGTTGCCCGTATTACTCTTTTTGTGAGGGTATAAATATGATCAGTATTACTTACATATGGCTTATTATAGCTCTAGTATGTTTTGTACTTGAGCTGCTGACTCCAACGTTCTCATTCTTATCTGTAACGTTCGGGGCTTTGTTTGCATGGCTCTTCTCCCTGTTTACGGATAACCTTGTTATCCAATTAATAGTTTTCTTAGTAGCTTTTGCAATCTTCTTTATTAAACTGAGACCTTTGATTTATAAACATAGTCCAAAGGCAAAATTCAACAGTGATTCTTTAGTTGGAAAAGTTGAATTTGCAGCCACTCCTATTACCGTAGAATCGGGAACAATCAGGATGAATGGAACTGTATGGCAAGCTAGATGCATCGATGAAGAATGCACCATAGAAAAAGGTTCAAAAGTTGTAATCAATAAAATAGACGGTAACAAATTAGTTGTTACAAAGGTGGTTGAATAATGAATATATTTTTAATTGTAGTTGTAGTGATTATAGTCCTTGCTCTCTTCATGGGAATTCGAATTGTCCCAGAAGCAAAAGCATTGATTGTTGAAAGACTTGGTAAATATCACAAGACACTTTCAAGTGGTTTCAATATCATAGTTCCTTTCCTAGATAAGGCAAGAACTGTTCCTGAATTGAAGCCTACAGTAAATAAGACAACTGGTGAGACCAGATTGCTTATTGCAAACACTCGTTTCATTGATTTGAGAGAGCAGGTTCTAGATTATCCAAAGCAGAATGTTATTACAAAGGATAACGTAACTGTTGCAATCGATGCAGTTATTTATTTCCAAGTAACAGATCCTAAAAAATCAATATATGAAATTGTGAACTATCCAATGGCAATTGAGAAGTTAACTCAGACAACTCTTCGTAACGTAATCGGTGAGTTGGAACTTGATGAGACTTTAACAAGCCGTGATACCATCAACAGCAAGCTTCAAGCTATCTTAGATGAAGCTACTGATAAATGGGGAATCAAAGTTAACAGAGTTGAACTTCAAGATATCATTCCACCTGAAGACATCAAAAAACAGATGGAAAAGCAGATGGGTGCAGAAAGAGAGAAGAGAGCATCTATTCTCTATGCTGAAGGTCAAAAGCAATCTGCTATCTTGCAGGCTGAAGGTGTAAAACAGGCATTGATCAACCGTGCAGAAGGTGACAAACAGGCATCTATCCTCAGAGCACAAGGTGAAGCTAAGGCTATTGAGGCAGTTAAAGGTGCTCTTGATTCAACAGAAGGCTACATGCAGTATTTGATTGCCATGCGTTACATCGATACATTCAAAGATATGTCCAGTGGTAAAGATAACAAGCTTATCTACATGCCATATGAGACAAGCGGTGTATTGAGCAGCTTGGGCGGAATCAAAGATATGTTCGTAGAAAAAAGTGCTCCAATGGTAAGATAATCTCGATTATCAAAATTATTAAAGCGCAATATGAAAAAGGAGCTTTCTTATATAGCTCCTTTTTCTATCCCCTCTTATTACCAAAAAACCGGTAAGATGTGTACTATTCGTAAATTTTTATAGTATTTTGTCATACTTTTAAATCAATACTTTACTGTTATAAGGTTTTGCTCTAAGTTATAAATAATCATGAAAGCAAGTACAAAATTAATGACCTCCGGGTCAATTAGCAAAAATATCATTACTTTTGCTATACCCATTTTTTTAGGAAGTTTATTTCAACAGCTATATAATGCAGTGGATTCTGTCGTCGTAGGAAACTTTGTCGGAAAAGAAGCTCTAGCTGCAGTTACTTCATGTGGTCCATTAATCTTTTTATTGGTTGGACTTTTTGTTGGAACATTCGTAGGTGCCGGTGTTGTTATTTCAAAATACTTTGGCGCAGGAAATATGGAGAAGGTCAAATTGGCCATTCATACATCAGTGGCCTTTGCTCTTTTAAGCAGTGTGATTCTGACTGTAGCTGGTTATTTTTCAACTCCTTTAATTTTAAAACTCATGGGCACTCCTGATAGTGTTTACCCTCTATCAAAAACCTACATTCAGATATTCTTCCTCGGAATAACTTCATTGATCATGTTCAACAGTGCTTCAGGTATTCTTCAGGCAATGGGAGATAGCACTCACCCTCTATATTTCTTGATGACTGCATCTATTTTGAACATCATTCTAGATCTTGTATTTGTTATTGGACTTGATATGGGTGTTGCAGGTGTTGCTCTTGGTACCGTAATCGGACAGACAGTGAGTGCACTGCTATCTTATAGGATTCTTCTGAATACAGATGAGGCCTACAAGGTAACAATCAAGGACATCAAATTTGATAAAGAGATTCTCAAACAGATTCTGCAAGTTGGTGTTCCATCAGGACTTCAAAACTCAGTAATTTCAATTGCAAATGTATTTGTTCAGGCCAGTGTTAACTCATTTGGAGATATAGCAATGGCTGGTAATGGTGCTTTCTTAAGAATACAAGGATTTGTATTCATTCCAATTACAAGTTTCGCTCTTTCTCTCACAACTTTCACAAGCCAGAACCTAGGTGCTCTTGAATATGACCGTGTTAAGAAGGGTGCTAAATTTGGCATCATTACAGCAATGATACTTTCTGAAACAATTGGTGTGTTGCTTCTTATATTTGCAGCCCCTCTTATTTCGTTGTTCAGTCAGGATACTGAAGTAATAGCAGTTGGTGTTTTGAAATCATTCTATTCATGTCCATTCCTATTCTTTATGGCACTATCCCATGTGATGGCAGGTGTTTATAGAGGTGCTGGTAAATCAATTGTCCCTATGGCAGTTATGTTCATAATATGGTGTCTTTTCAGAGTATCATTCATCGTCGTTGCACTTAGTATCCATCGTGATATAAGAATTCTATTTGCAGCATATCCACTGACTTGGTTCATGAGTGCTGTTGTGTTTGTAATATACTATTTCAAAGTCGATTGGATGGGCATAAAAAAGAACCAGTTGATGAAATACTAATATTTAGCAAATTCAACTATTTGTTTATCATTTTGTAATATAATATTAAATTATATTTACTGTTTTAATCTGTTGATTTATTCTTTAAAGATATGATTAAAGATAGAAAAAAATTGATGACAGATGGATCTATCAGTAAGAACATAATAACATTTGCCATTCCAATTTTCTTAGGCACAATATTTCAAGAACTGTACAATGTTGTAGATTCAGTAGTTGTCGGTAAATTTGTCAACAAAGAAGCACTGGCAGCCGTCACTTCAAGTGGCTCTCTTTGCAATATGTTGGTTGGTCTTTTTATGGGAACTTTTGTTGGTGCCGGTGTTGTCATCTCCAAATACTATGGTGCTGATGATATCAAGAGTGTTCGAAAAGCAATTCATACATCAATAGCTTTTGCCTTGCTCAGCAGCATATTACTTACAGGACTTGGATACTATCTGACACCGCAAATACTTCTACTCATGAATACTCCAGAAACTGTTTATGAAGGTGCAAAAGCCTATGTTCAGATATATTTTCTGGGAATTGGATCTCTTGTTATGTACAACTGCTCTGCAGGTATATTGAGAGCTCTTGGAGACAGCAGACATCCTCTTTACTTTCTTATTATCTCTTCGATACTAAACATAATAGTAGACCTAATTCTTGTTATAGTGTTTCATTTTGGGGTCAAAGGCGTTGCTTATGCTACCATTTTTGGTCAAACAGTCAGTGCCATACTTGCTTATAGAATATTGCTTACCACAGATGATATCTACAAAGTAAACATAAAAGAGATATCTTTTGATAAGAAAATCTTCAAAGAAATACTAAGAATTGGTATTCCATCAGGAATACAGAGTTCAGTTACATCAATATCGAATGTATTCATCCAATCAAGTGTCAATTCATTTGGAGCTGCAGCAATGGCTGGTAATGGAGCTTTTGTTAAGATTCAATCATTCATGTTCAAACCAATTACAAGTCTTGCATTATCTCTGACAACATATACAAGCCAAAATCTTGGTGCAGGAGAGTTTGATAGAGTTAAGAAAGGAACTCGTTTTGGAATTTCCACCATGGTGATACTTGCAACATTAATTGGAGTGTTCCTCTATGTTTTCTCACCTTCAATTCTCATGATGTTCAGTGATGATCCTGAGGTAATCAAAGTTGGAGTCATGAGAGCACATCTGATTGCTCCAGCACTTGGTATATTGGCCATAACTCACTGTATGTCATCCATATTCAGAGGTGCGGGAAGAGCAATTCTTCCAATGATAGTAATGCTCACATGCTTCTGTTTCTTCAGAGTTACATTCATAACAATAGCATTGAAATTCAACCATGATATAAGATTGGTATTTGCTGCATATCCTATCTCCTGGACAATGAGCACTCTGATATTTGTCATATATTATTTCAAAGTCAATTGGATGAATGAGAAATAAGAAAGGAAGTTCATCTCTTCATCAATGAACTTCCCTCATGTATGTGTCAAAAATTAATTACAGTTCTTCTCTCTTGAGAGGCATGCTCATACATCGTGGACCTCCACGACCTCTGCTCAATTCTGAGCTTGGAATTGTAAGAACCTCAATACCACTGTCAATCAACATTTGATTTGTTATGATATTTCTATCATAAGCAATGACCTTACCTGGTGCAATTGCTAGCACATTTGAGCCGTCATTCCATTGCTCTCTTTCTGCCACAACACTGTCATTACCACCACAGTTGATCAATTCAACAGAATCTAGATTCAACTCTTTCATAAGAATCTCTGATAATGTTCCTTCAAGTTGTTCAGCCTTCAATGATTCATTCTTACCTCTTGTCAATTTAAAAATTCTGAGGCTAGGAAGGATTCCTGGATGAATTATGAACTTGTTTATATCTGCTTGAGTGAATACAGTATCAAGGTGCATAAATGCTCTTAGACTTGGAATATCGAATGCCAAGATGCTATCAATTGTGCACTCTTCATCATCAAATATATTGTTTGCCAATATCTCACAAGCTTCTGGAGTCGTTCTTTGAGACAGACCAACACCCAGCACATGTTTGTTGAAGTTGAATATATCACCACCTTCAATGCAGTAAGGAAGAGTTGGATTGTAATAGAAGTTTATCTTTTCACCAAAAGAATGATGGTGTTGAAGTACATAATTATCATACAGAGTCTCACGACGTCTTGTTGTGCTGTACATATGATTTAAAGTCACACCATTGCCGATCGATGCAAAAGGATCACGTGTGAAATATAGATTAGGAATTGGATCTGTTACCATTGTTGTCTTTGGTTGAACAAGACTTGAAAGAGGGTGCTCTTTCTTTTCTGTAAGACGATAGTCTTTTATACCAGCCATGGTCTGAAGCACCAATTCCTTGTTATCTTCAATATCCATAAGGTACTTATAGAGCTCTTTTTCATTGCTTCTGGCAATGCTTCCTGAAGATGCAATAAAATCTTTGATGAACGATTTTTTCATTGTTACATCTTCTATGACGTTTGCCATCATATCTTCGAGGTATACAACTTCAACTCCATGTTTTTGCAGTACTGATGCAAAAGCATCGTGTTCTTTCTGGGTCACTTTTAAAAAAGGAATATCATCAAACAGAAGTTTGCTTAAATATTCTGGAGTTAGATGTTCTAATTCCACACCAGGCCGATGCAACATTACCTTGGTAAGTTTGCCTATTTCACTTTTAACTTTTATACTCATAGGCAATATAATAAACCCATGAAGAATTATATGCAATGTTATTGTTTGAGACAAGCAAAAGTTAAAGCAAATCTCTTTTAAAAGCCATAGCTCAGTTATCAGAACTTCTAAAAAAATTAAAATATTTATTGGAAGTTTTAATGCAAAATCATCAACTTTTATAAAAAATTAATATGTTGGGATTCTTTTTCAATCAATTATATTTTACAGGAGGTCGATATGAATACAGATGACATTCACGGTGATAATGATGTACTTGATGTTTCAAGTTATATCATAAATTATTGCCATGCAAACAACATATCAATCACAAATTTAAAACTGCAGAAATTGCTTTATTTCTGTGAAGCATCCTATCTCATTGAAACCCATGAGAGCTCTGCTTGCTTTGATGAGCAGATTCTAGCCTGGCCATATGGCCCTGTTGTTAAGAGCATATACAACCTGTACAGCAACTTCAAAAATTCAGAGATTACTGTCAGGCCTAAATTGAATTCTGAGCTAAAAAATGAGAAAGTTATAGAGACAACATTGGAGGTTCTATCTCCATACAATGCTTATGTTCTAGCTGAGATGACTCACTCACATTGGCCATGGATAAGAGCTTATAAGAAAGGTTCAAACACAATAATTACAAAGAGATCAATATATGATTATGTCACAAACAGTCATCATTAAAGTAGTATAGAATCTCAATTAGAGTGATGATATATGAGGATAAAGCCATTTATAAGACATCAATACAGATAAAAACAGCAATTTAAAATATTTAAAGATGGAGCTCTTTGAGACCTTCTTTCATGCTCTCAACATCAGTCGCATATTTCAAATATTCTTTTTTAGCAAGTCTCTTAGGAAGATATCTATCGTATTTAAACTTACCTAAATATTCCTCCATATCAAAATCAAAATCCATGAAATCGAAATCTTCAACCATGATCTCTCTTATTGTATTTTTCAATTCTGACATCGAAAGAGTTCCTCTTTCCACACTAACTGAGAAGTCACTTTCAATGAAAGCTCTGTATCCTTTAGATTGAAGAGCAAGTACAAAAGCTCTTTGAGCTTTTGTTCCTCTGAACATATATACGTAGATTATGTAAGGCTCTATTTTCAAGAGACTCTTTTTATCGAGCCCTAGATATTTGAAACGCTCTCGACTATTTTTAAGAACTGTCTTTGCACTGCTATCTATGTAGGAATAGTCTTCATCTCCCATAAGAATATCGCGCATCTTGGCAATGACTCTATCACTGGTATTGAACATTCCATTTCCATCCCATTTTGGAACACCACCCTCACCATCAGGAATTACCATAGCAGTTAACTTCTCCATATTTAGATCTGTTACCTTCCATTTTCTTCCTGATAAAACAAGTCTCTCACCAACCTTCAGTTCCTTACTTACAGTTCCAACAACCTTATCTTGATGCTTGATTGTAATCTCATCTTCACTCATGAATACAGAATAGAAATCATAGAAAGCGGTCAAACTTTCACCCCTCTCTCCGAGGTTGATTGTATTATCTTCCATTACTTCTAGAAGATTTTTATCAATTGCACTCTCTATCAAATCTCTGTAATCATCAAATGTGATCTTCTCCATTGGAGGAAGTGTGAGTATTCGTCTTGCAAGTTCAGATGGCTTCAATGCACCAAGACTTTTTATTGTGCTGAGTGTCTGGTGAAGAGCAAAGAAGTAACCATATTGAATCTCTTCAATTGGCTCAAGCCATTTCTCTTTTAATTGAAGCTCAATTATTGCTATAGATTTAATAAGATCCAGAGGTAAATATGTTGCAAGCTTCTTGAACATCCAATCCTTTCGTTTGAGAACAAAAGCCATCGCACGTCCCTGTCCCTTACGGCCAGTACGGCCAAGTCGCTGAACAAAAGATGATGCGCTGAATACAGCACCTTCCTGAACAATGAGATCAAGCTTTCCAACATCAATTCCAAGTTCAAGAGTCACTGTTGCACCAACACATACATTGTTCGAACTTGTTTTCAGAGCCTCTTCCGCCTCGCCACGTTGGAGTCTGTCTAAAGAACCATGATGAGCATAGACCTCCAAAGGAACATGTTTCAGTTCAACAAGATCTCTCAATCCTGCCACTGTAGCTTCTACCTCTTTTCTTGTATTTGCAAATATGATGCTGTGCTTACCCCTTACCAAATTGAAGAGAGTCTCAAGTATTGGTTGGTCCATCTTAAGAACACCAACCTCTGCATCTTCCTGATGAAAGTTAACCTCTCTCACTGTTATTGCTAGAGGACTTTTCTTTCCTTTTGCAACGCAGACACTGCAGGCTCTGTTGTTTCCACAGCTCAGATATTTTGCAGCACCTCTGTAGTCATTCAATGTTGCACTGAGGCCTATATGACGGGTTGAGCGTCCAATTATGGCCTCAATACGTGCAATCAGGCTACTGACCTGCAATCCTCTTGGCTCTCCCATGAATGCATGAATCTCATCAATGACAATGTAACGAAGGTCTCCAAACAATCTTCTCAGTCCCTCTCCCTGTCTCATAACAAGGGCTTCCAAACTCTCTGGAGTTATTTGAATTATTCCTTTGGGATTTTTAATTATTTTCTTTTTGGGAGTCTGCAAGCTATGACCATGCCACCTGACAACAGGAATATCTTCATCCTCTAACAATGTATCCAATCTTTCAAATTGATCGTTTATGAGAGCAATTAGAGGACTGATATATATAACAGAGATGGTTGATGATGGGCGATTGTAGAGATCGGTCAAAATAGGAAAGAAGGCTGCTTCAGTTTTTCCACTGGCAGTGGAGCTAGATAATAAAATATTATTTTGAGTATCCAAAATTGCAGGAATGGCTTTGTTCTGAATCTCAGTCAATTCCTGCCAGTTATTTTTGTAGATATGATCTTGAATGTATGGTGCTAGCTCTGAAAAATAATCCATCTATTTCCTATATAACAAATGTTGAGAATTCATCATCTATGGTGTCTTCTTGCAATGTTTTTGTGAAAGAAAATCCTTTGTTATTTAAAATTTCTTCGACACTGCTATTTGAGTTCTGAAGCAATAAATTCATGACCTCAATGAAGTCTCTGATTATCTCTCTAGGAGTCAATTTGGTACTTGCTCCAACTCTAGATAATTCACTGGTCAAGAACTGTTTTATATCTTCACCTGTAATTGTAGATTTACCAAACAATTCAGCGTGTAATTCTGAGAGTCTTTCAAGCAATACAAAGAGCTCTGAATCATTCAATTTCTTTATTGTAAGAATAGGTGATAGAAGATCTTTCATCTCACTTGAAGAGAAACTTCCTTTATCAAGACGACTTCTTAGAGCTTCATAACTGAACACACCACGTCTTTCATCCTGCAGACTTTTTGGAGTTGCTCCCATTATTATACCAAGATGATGAGCCTTTCCTTGAAGTGTATCATTGTACATCATCAGAAGTTTTTCAAAGTTATTCTGTCTTGCTATTTTATTTGATATCTTCGATAGATTGATCATCTCGTCACATAGCATCAACACACCTTTGTATCCAGCTTGAACACTGAAAGTTGTTATGAGTTTTATATAATCGTACCAATCATTATCTGTAATTATTATGCTGATTCCAAGATCTTTCTTTGCATCACGTTTCAGTGAGTACTCACCTCTGAGCCATTTTAGAACATTATCTTTCTTCTCTGTATCGCCTTCATCATAGGCTATATAATAATTCTCAAGTAGCTTAGCAAATTCAAAACCATGCACCAGATCTCTCAACTGTGAGCAACTTTCATATATTCTATCGAGTACATATGCTCTCTTGTTTTCTTCTTGTATGTTATTTTTTCTAGCTTCAAAATTGAGCTTGTTGATCCACTTGTCCAATATCAAAGAAAGAGCACCACCATTAGGACTAGTCTGAGTGCTCATGTTCTTAATCAGCTCTCTATATAAAGCAAGACCTTCACCTTTGGTGCCAGTCAACTTTCTGTTTGGTGCAAAATCTGCATCCAGTACAACAAATCCTTTCTTTGTAACATGAGATCTAATTATTGAAAATAAAAAACTCTTACCAGCACCAAACTCACCAACAATGAATCGGAATGTAGACCCACCATCTTCCAGTATTTCAACATCTCTTAAGATTGCTTCAAGTTCATCTTTTCTACCTACAGCTATGTACTCAGCACCCTCACGTGGTACAACACCACCTCTAAGTGCATTCATCAAACTATTAGATATTCTTTTTGGTGGTATTTTAGCCATTAACAAATCCTTCTTTTAATAATTATTACCATTAAAAATAATTTAATTCTTTGGTAATTCTTCAACAATTAATT
>JALNVT010000060.1 GCA_023231265.1 Sphaerochaetaceae bacterium | reverse complement strand
TAAAGCTAAAGAAATTCGTAAAACTGTATTAACAATGATTCATAAATCAGGCTCTGGTCAACCAGGCGGATCTTTATCTGCTACAGATATAATGAGTGCTCTTTATTTTGATGAATTAAATCTGAGGCCAGGAGAACTTCGTTGGGAAGATCGTGATAGATTCGTTCTATCTAAAGGACACACATGTCCTGTTCTTTATTCATGCTTGGCCATGAGGGACTACTTTCCCTATGAAACAATTTACACCTTGAGAAAGGACGGTTCAATCTTGCAGGGACACCCTGTTATGAAGAAATGTCCTGGTATCGATATTTCAACTGGGTCTCTGGGACAGGGACTGTCATGTGCTGTAGGAATGGCTATTGCCGGAAAGAGAGATCACAAAAATTTCAGAGTGTTTTCCTTAGTTGGTGATGGTGAATCAAATGAAGGGCAGATTTGGGAGGCTTTGGAAACAGCTTCTAAATATGAGCTTGATAATTTAATCATCATTTTGGACCAGAACAGACTCCAGAATGATAACATCTGTGAAGTTGTCATGCCTTCAAGAGATATGGTCAAAAAATTCGAAGCATTCGGTATGGATACTCAGGAGATCAATGGGCACGATATGAAGGAGATCACCACTGCTTTGGACAACATCAGAAACAGCAAGAAGAAAATGCCTCATGCTATAGTTGCTCACACAGTAAAAGGACAGGGCGTCAGCTTTATGGAAAACGTTGTCAAATGGCATGGAATGGCTCCTGATGATGAGCAGTTCGCACAGGCAATGAAAGATGTAGAGGAAGGACTTGAGATATGAAACTAGAACTCAGAGAAGGTCGAGCTACCCGTGAAGCTTATGGAGAGGCTATATTGGAATTGGGTCAGAAGAATCCCAAGATTTACGTAGTGGACTGTGATATCGGAAAATCATGCAAGACTGTTCCTTTTTCTCAGCAGCTGCCACAGCAGCATGTCAATGTTGGTATTGCAGAGCAGAATGCATGTGATGTTGCAGCAGGTCTTGCTACATGTGGAAAGATTCCTTTTGTCACCACCTATGCTGTATTTGGATCAATGCGTATGTTGGAGCAGATCAGACAGGAAGTGTGTTACACACATCTAAATGTAAAAATAGCATGCTATCATGGAGGATTCACTCCAGCAAATGATGGGGCAAGTCACCAAGGAATAGAGGATTATGGTATCTTCAGAACAATTCCAAACATGTCCATATTGGCACCTGGCGATTATGAATCTACATATGCCTGCGTCAAAGCTGCAGCTGAATTTGATGGACCTGTTTACTTACGTTTCACAAGAGACAGTGTTCCATCACTGTATCAATCTGATTGCAAGATTGAAATTGGAAAGGCAAACATTCTCAATGAAGGTTCTGATGTCACCATCATCACTGCAGGAGATATTCTTTCAAAGAGCGTTGAAGCTTGCAATGAACTTGAAAAGCAGGGCATCTCCACAAGATCGATTGATATGTTTACAATCAAACCTCTTGATGTAGCTGCTGTTGAAAGAGCCATAAAAGAGACAAAAGCAATCATAACTGTTGAAGATCACAACATCATAAATGGACTTGGCTCTGCTGTTGGTGAGATAATTGCTGAAAGTGAGAACAGCTGTCGATTCAAAAGAATTGGAATACAAGACCAATTTGGAGAGTCAGCTCCTTATGAAAGACTTCTGATCAAAAATGGTATAACTGTAGATAACATTGTGTCTACTGCTAAAAAGATGATTGAATAGATAAAAATTTTCTAATTATATACTCCCCCCATACCCTCATTCATATCATGAATGGGGGTATCCTAAATCTTCATATAATTTAATTTCTTGCATTCAACCAAAGAAGATTGCAGCTTGCTATCTCCTCTATAATGCGAGAGAGATTGAATTTATTTCTTTTTTTTGTGTTTTTCATTTATTTTTCCTTGTTTATCTTTACATGAAGTTATCAAACAAAGATGAAATAAAATCAATATGTTGCCTTCGTTAGATAAAAAATCTCCATAATTCATAAGATTGAACTATAGAGACATTCTTAAATTACAGCAGATGCTATTGTCTAATAATTGTAGTTTTTGATCAGTTGAACTTCCATTGTATCGGTATCTTCAAAGGAACTCACCAACTGAAGTGGCAGATCAATTTGCTCACATAGAGTTCTTACAAGACTCTCTGCACGAGGAGTTGATACACTCAGTATCTCAGGTTTTCCAAAATCATCCATTGCATCCAGAAGCTCTCCTAGGAAGTCCTCACAGTATTCGTCATAATCTCTTGTGAGAGAGTATCCAAGCATCTTCTTGGAGTCATCATCAAATAAAACACCAGCGATTGGGAACAGATGAGCTTTGCTTTCATTTGCATTTGGAACAATGAAGAGGTGCAGATCCCACTCCTTACCATTGCTTCTCATTCTTCTGTAAGTATTTGCTTCTTTTTCATTCAATCTAGGTGATGGATATCTATCAAAATCTTCTGGAAGTTCAGCTTCATTCCAGAATACTTTGGAATCTTCTTCTATTGTAGCTGTTTTGATTTTCTCTTCAACTTCCTCTTCATCAAGAAGATCTTCATCCTCTTCCAACAATTTTCTCTCTTCGTCGAATAAGTTGAAGTTGTTCTCCATGATATCTGTAAGAGTTATCAGAAGAGCGTTCATGACATCAAACTCATCCTCTTTTATTCTGTAAGGAAGGGTGAGCTCATCATGGTGTCTGAATCTTGGAATCAGCTCCATCTCTCTGTAATCAATCTCTAGTTGCTTCAATTCTTTGACTTCAGGTTTGCTTAAGTTCTCTAGATCATCAAAAGATAGTGATATGCCATATTTCATGTACTCAAGTTCTAAAGCTCTGAGATCAGATATCTCTTCTTCCTGATCAATTAATTCAATCCAGCTTTCAAAACCTCTCTGGTTCTTATACATAAATATTGCATTGTCTTCCACTACACAGTAATAAGTGTCCTTTCCAACATTCAGCGCAAAAAGAGTTCCCATATCCAACAAATCGAATATTCCTTTTGCATATAGTTCACTTGCTTTTTCATAAAACTGTTTCTTCATAAATCACCCTCATCAATCTATTTGACTTTAGCTTTAAGATAATACAGAAAATTAAAAAAAGATACATACTTACATTTTAAACAGAATAATTTCTTCAAAAAATTAAAATTGTTGCATCAATAATTTAATTGAGTCCTCTTGGAACATGCAATTTTGAGCTCTATTTTGATGCATGATAAATTTATAAAAAAAATATCATTTTTTTTGCAAAAAAGTATTCCCAAATAAAAAATAATGAAGTATATTCCACTCACAATTATTCAATAACAAAATTGTTTATTTGTTTTTTGTAAATAAATGTTATTACCATTATTAATCAGCACCCTATAGATCTCAAAACTTTTATAATTCAATGCTCGTTAATAAATTATTCTTATTTTAATCAATTTATTGATACCCCCAATATTAAATCTTATAAGTCTGTGTTTTGCCAGCTTTTAAGGTAATTACTAATTCAGTTTTTCTTATGGAGGTCTTCGATGTTAGGCAGCAGTGTTATAATTGAACATCTATCAAAAGACTATGGTGATTTTCATGCTTTAAAGGATGTAAGCATGAATATCAATCAAGGAGAGTTCTTCTCAATTCTTGGTCCATCAGGTTGTGGTAAAACTACTTTACTACGAATTATTGCAGGATTTGTTTTTCCTGACGAAGGTGCAGTTTATTTAGGAGATCAAAATATTGTTGATTTACCGCCTGAACAACGCGATTGCAATACAGTATTCCAGAACTACGCCCTATTTCCCCATCTCTCAATCTATGAAAATATTGCATTTCCTCTTCGTCTTCAGAAGATGAGTGAGTCTGCAATCGATGAAAGGGTTAAAAAATATCTGAAGATGGTTCAACTTGAGAATCACTCACAGAAGAAACCAAATCAGGTTTCAGGTGGGCAGCGTCAGAGAGTGGCAATTGCTCGTGCTCTAATCAATGAGCCAAAGGTACTTCTTTTAGATGAACCTCTATCTGCACTTGATGCAAAACTCAGATCAAATCTTCTGATTGACCTTGATAACATTCATGACCAAATCGGAATCACATTCATCTACATAACACACGACCAATCAGAAGCACTTTCAGTTTCAGATAGAATTGCTGTTATGAACAAGGGAGAGATTCTTCAAATTGGAGAGCCTTTTGAGATATATGAAAGTCCTGCAACAGAATTTGTTGCATCATTCATTGGAGAGACAAATATATTTTCAACAACAGTGAGTGAGTGCTCAAAAAAAGAAGACACAGATGAATATCTATGCAAACTTGAGTTGGACAATTTCTCTGTACCTGTATTTGTAACAGACGATGGTCCAACAGAAGTTGGACAGAGAGTTAGCTACACGGTGAGACCTGAGAAGATACACATATCCCTTCAGAAACCAATGGGAAGAAAGTATCTGAACATATTCAAAGGAATAGTTGAGGAACCAATTTATGCAGGCTTTCAATCAAAACTCTACATAAGACTTGAGAATGGAGAGCTGATAAAAGTATTCAAGCAGCACATCAAGTTCTTAGATGAAGGACCAGAAATTTCCTATCTTGATGAGGTCTATGTTTCATGGACTGCAACAGATGGTTATATAATTGAGGATATAGACAGGTGAAAAATTTAAAGTTAAAAAAGGATTTGGGTAGTTACTATGCATATCCAATGGGAATATGGTTCTCATTGTTCTTTTTACTTCCTATGGTTTTAATTTTTGCATATAGCTTCTTATCAAAGGGCCTCTATGGCGGTGTTGAACTTCAGCTATCACTTAAAGCTTACAGAGATATATTTCAAAAAGCTTATCTGTTGATCTTAGGCAGAACTGTTGTAATTTCATTTGAAGCAACTCTGTATACCATAATAATTGCCATTCCATGTGCACTTGCACTTGCAAGATCAAAGAGACAGACGCTTTATCTGACTCTCATAATAATACCATTTCTGATCAACTCACTTCTGAGGATATTCGCATGGATGAGCATCTTAGGAAGCGATGGTATCATAAACAGAACACTGATTCAGCTTGGAATCATAACAGACAGTCTTCCTCTTCTTTACAACAGAAGAGCTGTAATCCTTGTCATGGTATACATGTACCTACCATATGCAATACTGCCAATTTTCTCAGCAATCGATAGATTTGATTTTTCCTTATTGGAAGCAGCTAGAGATCTGGGGGCTACAAAGATGCAGTCATACATAAAGGTGTTGTTTCCGTCAATAAAATCTGGAATAAACACTGCCATCATCTTCACATTCATACCAGCATTTGGAGCTTATACCATTCCACTGTTCGTGGGTGGTAAGGATTCATATCTGCTTGGTAACTTGATTGTAGATCAGGTCACAAAGACAAGAAACTGGCCGCTTGCATCAGCCTTCTCAATGTTTTTGACTCTGATAAGTACTGTTCTTGTTATGTATGTATTTGTTGATGATAAAAAGAAAAATCCCAAAAAGAAGAGGAAAATATGAATCAAAGACGAAAAGAATTTCATGCATCAAACTTAGTTTTGATTCTGACTGTGCTGTTCCTGCTAATGCCACTGTTTGTGATAATTGTATTTTCCTTCAATGAAGGCAAAGGTTCAACGTTCACAAACTTCTCTTTGAAATGGTACAAGTTGCTATTTTCAGACAGTCATGCACTGCTTGATGCACTGTCAAACAGTCTGTTCATTGCATTCACTGCGGGACTTGCATCCACTGTGATTGCAACATTGGCTGCTATTGCTGTTAAATGGTATTCATTCAAAGGAAAGAAATACATCCAGATAATAACATATCTTCCAATGGTTCTTCCCGACATAACCTTGGGTATCTCAATTGTGCTGTTCTTTGCAGGACTGAACGTTCCACTTGGTCTGTTCACAATCTTTGCAGCTCACACAACATTCTGCATACCATTTGTTTATCTGACGGTTCTATCAAGGCTTGATGAATTTGATTATTCAATTGTAGAGGCAGCTAGAGATTTAGGTGCAACTGAGCTTCAGACTCTCTACAAGGTCATCTTACCAATGATACTTCCTGGAATTTTATCTGGATTCATCATGGCAATCACATTGAGTCTTGAGGACTTCATAATAACGTTCTTTGTTTCAGGACCGGGATCAACAACTCTTCCTATCTACATGTACTCATTGATAAGATTTGGAGTATCTCCTGTGATCAATGCATTGAGCTGCTTCATGATAGTTTCGATTGCTCTCACTGCAATCACCTTGAGACATTTTGTTAAAGATTTGGCTATAAGCTGATATACAAAATCCTTCTGCAGACCTTCTGATTTAATAATTCGAGGGCTGCAGATTTTTTTCTGGATTTAATATGGAATCAGAGATGTTATATATGGTGAGATGCCAACAAATATTGGAGCTAGTATTATTGATGGAAAATAATTTGCAGGTTTTGAATCTTTAATTTTCAGAAGACTGAGTGCTATCATAATTATCATGACACCACCAACTGCTGACAGCTCTAAGATTCCTGCCTCAGTCAAAACGGAAGACAGAGATGAACTGAGCAGAGTTATTGCTCCTTGAAATATCAAGATGAACAGAGATGATGCAACGACTCCACTTCCGTATGTTGCGGCAAGTACAATAGCCATGGAACCATCGAGACCACTTTTCAAAAACAGAAGATCATAATCATGATTGAGACCTGCTTGAATGGAACCAAGAACTGTCATTGTTCCAAAGCAGAACAGCACAGATGCATTCAAAAATCCCTCTGCAAAAGTTGAACCACTTTTATTTATATTGCCATTGGTCTTGCTCTCAAGATACTCACCAATGTGATAAATTCTATCGTCGATTTTCAGCGTCGTACCAATCAATCCCCCTATTATCAGAGCGAAAAGAAGGATGAGAGGAAACGCAGTTTTTAAAGCCATGCTCAATCCGATGACCAATGTAGTGAAACCTGCTGCACTCTGAATATTGTTCTGGAAATCATCTGTAATATGGTTTCTTATGAGCAAACCCAGTAGCGAACCAATAATTACTGTGATACAATTAATAAAAGTAGCTATCATAATGAAACAGACTACAAAAAATTGTTATATAATTCAACTACGGGGAGAGGCAATGTACGCAATAATATTGGCAGCTGGAACTGCTTCACGAATGAGAGATGCCAAATTACTTTTGAAATATGAAGATAAAACAATATTGGATAGAATGGTGAGCACATGTCTTGATGCCGAGTTAATTCCAATCATTGTAACAGGTTGTTATAAAAAACTGATGGATGATGAGATATCAAAAATCGAAAAAAAATACAGAACCTCTCTCATTGTCACTCACAATGAGAACTATGAAAAAGGACAGCTATCTTCTCTGATAGTTGGTGTAAAAAAGTTAAAATTAATTTTAGAAACAGTCGATAAGAAATCAAAAGACACCCCTTATTTCATAACAGTAGCAGATTTACCTCTCCTGAAACCTCATCATTTCACAGATTTGATTCCAGAGCTATCAGATCATCTGGCACTCAGACCTGTTGTTGGAAAGACCTTTGGACATCCTGTCCTTTTAGATCCAAAATTGAATGAGGAGATAGTCAATCTCCAGGTGGAAGGTAAGAAGAAAGAGGGACTGAGATCCTTCCTAGCTAGAGTGAACACAATCAAATATGAAACAGATGATGTTGCCTACATAACTGACATAGATACCAAAGAAAGCTACAGAGAGCTGCTTGATAAGAAGATAAATCTTGTCTAAATCCAACAATGAAAGTAAGATAATACAAAAACAGAGGTACAAATTTATGGAATATGAATTCAAACGAAGATATAAAGAAGCTTTGCCGGTGATGGCAATATGCTACGATTTTGACAAAACTTTATCCCCATTGGACATGCAGGCAAATGGTTACATCCAAGATGTCGGATACGACGTAAACAAATTCTGGGAAGATTCCAACAAAGTATCACGAGAGAATGAGATGGATTCAAACCTTGCATACATGTACAAGATGGTTGAAGAGGCAGAGGGAAACTTCATCCTCAGCAAGAAGACTCTGGCCGAATATGGTGCAAAAGTCAAACTGTTTGAAGGTGTTGATACATGGTTTGAAAGAATCAGAGAATATGGCAAGGAACACGGTGTGATTGTTGAGCATTACATCATCTCCTCAGGAATCAAAGAGATGATTGAGGGCACAAAGATGGCAAGAGAGAATGCTTTTGAAAAGATATTTGCCTCATCTTTCTACTTCAATGAGAGAGGAGTTGCTAAGTGGCCAGCTCAAGCTGTGAACTACACAAACAAAACTCAGTTCCTGTTCAGAATTTCAAAGGGTTGTCTTGATGTAAATGACCAGAGCGTCAACACATATTTCAAACCGGAAGAAATAAGAGTTCCATTCAGAAACATAGCCTATCTTGGAGACAGTGATACCGATATTCCATGCATGAAACTTGTTAACTCATATGGTGGTCATTCAATTGGTGTCTACAATCCAGAAACAGAAGACACACACAAGGTTCATAAAATGATAAAAGAGAACCGCATCAAGTACTTCGCACCAGCTGATTACAGAGAGGGCACTGAAGTTGATGAGCTGATAAAGAACATCATATTGAAGATCAAAACTGATGATATCTTGGAAGAGAAACACATCAGAGACAGCAAGATGGTATCAGAGATTGATTAATTGCATACTGCAGATACAGTTGAAGCTCTTTCCACATGGAAGGAGCTTCTGCATCTGAACTTGATTTTATTATAAGACCAACTTTATCTCATTGAGCCTGTACCATGAGAACTCAAGACCCTTTATTGTGAAATCAAAAGGTGTGTTCAAGTCATTCATGACCTTCATTATATCATCAAGAATACTCCTCTTCAATTCTTCATCATTGCTGTTTATGTGAGTCAGATGTCCAGCACTCTTATCTTTCAACAGAGCATCATACTTAGGTCTCACGATTGTATTGAAAGCATACTCACGAGCAAGAGATCTGAATAGGACCTCATCTCTCAATCTTTTTGTTCCATAGAGATACTGAACAATACCAAGAGACAGAGCTATTCCTATGGTGTGGTATGAGGAATATGCCAAAAGATTGTCACTTACATGATGAATCAGCATTGCTCTTACAAAATCAGGATCAGAAACATTCTCATTTACAGTATCCCAGACAACAAAGGGTTTGTTCAGTCCAAGCATATCATTGTAGACAACATCAGTTGTATCTGCACTCTCGTTCTTACTGCAGTGCATGAACAATATGATGTCACAGTCATCAACATTATTTGAGTAAGCAACACCTGCAAGTCCAATCAATGTCTGAATGATTGTTTCTTCATGATTTGACAATTTGGCATTTCCAACTCTGTCCATTATGATAGCAACCTTGAGTTTGTTTTTCTTTCTCACTGCTATTGCTCTGCAGATCAGAATGAATCCCATTTCATTTGATTGCGTATATTTGATCACCTTATCATCAACTCTCTGAGCCTTCAGTGCATTCAAATAAGCTCTGTCCTCTCGTGCAGCATATCCATATGTTGATAACTCACTGTTGACAACAGCCATGCAATCAACACTTTTATTCTTCAGCATGCTGATTGAATCTATGAGAGTTGTAAGATTTATGTTTCTTCTGCTCTCATATGATTTTATAGCAGCCTGTGGTAGCAGTTTTTCAGCATTTGCCAACTCTTTCTCTTCTTCACAGCAGAGATTGTTGTCCTTTTTCTTATCCAGCAGATATGCTCTTTGATATAGCAGATCACCATAATTGCGATAGCTATCTGGATCATCCTCACTGCTTGCATATGGGGTTGTGTTCATGATGTTTGCAAAGAGGTAGATATCGATGTCTGTCTTTCTCTTAACATCGGCTGCAAGTTTCTTGAATCTCTCCAATCTTTCATGGGGTTCTTCTGCAAGCTTATGAACTCTGCTTGGTAAGAAGCCTCCATACATCAACATCTCAAATGATATAACTGCAGCATCACATTCATATATATTCTCTTCCATCCAGTGATACATTCCATCAATATCTGCACTCTCTTTCATGTGTCCCATATACATTGATGGCACTATAACAAGTTCCACTTCTTTGATGTTGGCTAAATTGGATGCAAGTCCTCTGTAATTTCCAGGTCGCTCATCAAGTGGGATATATAATATTTTCATTAGGCTGTTACCTCTGTTGTCATTCTGATGATTAAATATAACACATTTTTGATATGGCGTGCAGACTTGTTCAAAACAATGAAGGTTGAATCTTGTTTTATCCAGATTCAACCTTCATGATTTTTATGTATATGTCTGTAAATCTTACAGTGAGTGCTCTTTTATGTAATCAATAATTATATCTACAGTGGAGAAAGCAACAGATGTAACAGTATCAGCACTTCCGTAGTACATGGTCAACTTACCAGTCTTGCTATCACAGAGAGTTGCACAAGGGAACACAACATTTGGAACATCACCAACACATTCATAGTACTCTTCAGGTCCCAAGAGGTAATCACTTGTTCTGTATTTTACCTTCCATGGTTCATCAATATCGAGGATTGCTCCACCAACACGATAAACAAAACCGTTGCATGTATTTATAACTCCATGATAGATGAGAAGCCATCCCTCACTTGTCTCAATAGGAATTGGACCAGGTCCAATCTTTGTTGATTGCCATGCTGAGCTATCTACATCTTCTGTAATCTTTCCCATCATGTATCTGTGATGGCCCCAGTATTCAAGGTCCTTGCTCTCACTGACAAATATATCACCAAAAGGAGTGTGTCCTGTATCACTTGGACGACTCATCAGCATATATTTACCATTTATCTTTCTTGGGAAAAGAACACCATTTCTGTTGTATGGTAAGAAACAGTTTTCAAGTTGAGTGAATGTTTTGAAATCGAATGTATATGCAAGACCAATTGTTGGACCATGATAGCCATTGCACCATGTAACATAGTATCTATCTTCTATAAAACATACACGAGGATCATAACGATATTCTTTGTGAAGAATCTCATCTTCGATTCCTTCCATAACGATAGGATCATCTTCAATGTCCCATTTCAAACCATCTTCACTGTGACCAACAAATAAATTCATGCTTACAGATCTGCTATCGCATCTGAACACACCAACAAATCCACCTTCAAATGGAACAACAGCACTGTTGAATATGCTGTTTGCATTCTTCTGATCATGTCTGTTTATAATTGGATTGTTTTCATATCTCCAAAAAGGCTCTCTGTTGTTTTTAGGTTGCGCACACCATGGGATATTTGATAATTCCTCTGTCAATATTTTATACATAGATATTCACCTCTCCTCTAAAAGCACATCATGCTTGAGATTCAATTCAATGTGAATGATCACACTGAATTTTCTGTTTGTTGTATTTTACTCAACTCGATATTAACATTGGTTTACATATTTAACAATAAATATTTATAAAATTTTACATTTTATCAGACTTTGATAAGATTAAAGACCATATTTAATATAAATAATAATTATAGTTATTTATAAATTCTTTCTATACAAGTAAATAATATCAAATATACATCAACAATCAATTTACTTAACTAATTTTAAGCTATTTATAATAATTTAACAAAATTTAATATTATTACTTTATTTAATATTAACATTGTTACTCAATCATTGTTAAATAATGATAAGTTTTGTTGCTTTTTTGGGAGTCTTGGATTACCATATCATCAATTGATTTTCTTAAGAGTTCACAATGAAGAAATGCACAATGCAAGATATAGCTGACGAGCTGAACATATCCAGAGTGAGTGTCTGGAAGGTCTTCAACAACCAAGCTGGAGTCTCAGAATCCCTTAAAAAAAGCGTC
>JALNVT010000059.1 GCA_023231265.1 Sphaerochaetaceae bacterium | reverse complement strand
CAATGGATAAATATATTTAATTATGATAATACTTGGGATGTATCAAAATATATATTCACCTTGGTGTTAACTCTGATTGAATGACAATTTCAATTGAGCACTCAGAAGCTGATAACAAAAAAACAGAACAAACAATTCTTTATATAAGGAAAAACAATGAAAGAGAGAAACTACTTCCATATCTATCAAATACTAGAAGAATATTCAAAGACATATATATCTTTTGAGGACTCACCTGAATACGAATTGAATAAAGACTATGCCATAACCAATATTGAGGTTGGACTCATTCTTGCTACAAACTACAGTCTAATCAATGCAATGGTTGCAAAAAGAGATTATCTTGTTGATAAGATTCTTAAAGAGGAACTTCCACCTTTTGAACCATATACATTTGCTCAACTGAGTGAGAATGATGCAAAGTTACTGAACAAAGATCCTGATGAGATGAAGCATGGTCTTCCTCTGCCAATTCAAGCTAGGTATGTACTTCTGAGCTGGAATGCAATGAGGACTGGAAATCTGAAGAAGATTGAGGAGCTGAGATCGTATTTACAGCAGAGTGCCTTTGATGGCTCTTTCTACACTCAGACAACTCTCATGGCAATGAGTTTTGATGAGCCCAATTTCAAAGAAATAGTATTGAGAACACATGCAACACTGACTCGAAATGATACTTACAGCCTCTTCTATTCCTTACTCACCTATTATTACAGAGTAAACGGAAATATGGAATTGAAGAAAGATTGCATCTACATGGCTCAATCATACAGAGAAGACTCTGCAGTGAACAAAGAATTAGAAAGTAAGATTCTATCCAATATTTAATAGAGTCAACTATAAACAAATCATGATACCATATATCTAAAATTTTCACAGTTTGACCATGCATTATTTTTTACATCTATCTATTTATTGCAATGAGAGAATGTCCAAAGATTTCAATTCTTGGACATTCTTTTTTTATATACATCATGATTCTGTTAGTGATAATTCAAGAGAATATAGCTCAATAGTTTATTACTAGATACTAACTTTTATAACGATATCAAAGAAAATAAAAGTAGTTTTCTGTTGTAACTCTGAATCAAAATGAGAAACAAAAACAGTTACTTTATCAATACTTATATAATTTTGTTTTTTATATCTCTTTATCGAGAAAAATTTTAACATACAAAATTTACAACTTTTTACTTCAAATATAGTATATATATACCTACCATATAGGATTTTGAACTTTTTTTCATAAACCCCATTGAATAAAAATAACTGTTAACTTAAACTAACTCGGAAATTCAAATAAATGAGGTTATTATGAAAAAATTAATGGTAGCAATTGCCGTATCACTAGTGAGCTTAGGTCTTTTTGCTCAAGGTTCAAAAGAACAGAGCTCATCACAATTGAAGAGCACATCTTCTTCTGCAGAGACATCAAATCAATTCCCAAAGACAGTACAGCATGCATGGGGATCGACAACATTGGATGAACAACCACAGCGCATTGTTACATTGGGTTGGTCAAATGAGGATGTATTTTTAGCACTTGGCATAACACCTGTTGGAACTGCCATGGCAAATTGGGGTGCAGTTGATGAGCATGGGTTGCTTCCTTGGACATACAGAGCTTATGTTGCAAACGGTGAAGATGATCCTGTGGTATTTGATGATGTAGATGGAACAGATTTTGAATCAGTTGCAGATGCCAATCCAGATGCAATTGTTGCAACATATTCAGGAATGACTGAAGATGAATACAAACTTCTCTCTCAAATTGCTCCAACAATCCCCTATCTCACCATTGCCTGGAACTCACGTTGGAGAGACAATGTCAGACAGATTGCCGATATAATGGGAATGCAGGAAAAGGGTGAGAAGCTTATCAGTGAGAGTGAGGCAGATATTTCAGAAGCTAATGCTCTTTATCCTGAACTTGAAGGAAAGAAAGCAGTTCTTTTATGGATAAACCCAGCAGATTTAAGTACATATTACACATATGGGCCAAATGATCCTCGTGGTGCATATCTATTGGATTTAGGCTTCTCCTACCCAAAAGAACTAGAAAAATATTTCATCAACGAAAGTACATTCTCAACAATTTTGAGTGCAGATAACATTGAAGAGCTTGATGATCTTGATATCATGATAATTTATGGTGATGACAAGTCAATTGCTGCTTTAGAAGCAGACCCTCTTTTCTCACAGGTACCTGCTGTTAAAAACCATCATGTGGTTGCTTTGGAAAATGGAACAGAATTGACCGCTGCAATTAATCCAACAATCCTTTCAATTCCTGCTACAGTTGATGACTTCCTAGCAAAGATTGATTCAGTATTTAACTAAATTATGAAGAAAATAACAATATTTACCATAATCTGCATAACTATATTGAGCATCATTGCGATGCTCTCTTTGGTTGTCGGAGTCAAAATCATTCCTTTTTCAAAGGTAATTGCCTATATGAATCACAATGATTTGGATTCGATAACCTCTGCCATAATTACAAAGCGAATTCCACGTACCATATTCGGTATTTTGGCAGGAGCTTCCCTTGCTACTTCCGGTGCTCTGATGCAGTCAATCACTCGAAATCCAATTGCGGATCCCAGTATTTTGGGAGTGAACACAGGTGCATCTCTCTTTGTTGTGATAGGTCTTGCCTTCTTCAACATAACTTCAGCCAATCAGTACATATGGCTCTCTATTGTTGGAGCTTGGCTCACTGCATTTTTTGTCTATGCCATAGCATCGATGGGAAAACAGGGGGCCACACCATTGAAACTGGCTTTATCAGGCTCCGCCATAAGCATTGCTCTGGGCTCGTTTGTATCAACAATCATGCTTCCCAACAATCAAATCATGAATTCGTTTCGATTCTGGCAAGTTGGAAGCATTGGAGGGGCAAGTATGGAGAGTATAAAGCTACTGCTTCCTTTCTTCATCATAGGTTTCATTCTTTCCATCTTGATCTCTCAGAGTTTAGATAATCTGGCTCTCGGAGATGAACTTGCAACATCGCTTGGAACCAACACTCTTCTCATAAGAATACTTGGAGCATTTGCAGGTGTTCTCTTATGTGGTGCAACAACTGCTCTTGCCGGACCCATTGGTTTTATCGGACTTATGGTACCTCATATAATCCGCTCAATTCTTGGAAACAATATGAAGGTGGTGCTTGTTTTTTCCGTCCTAATTGGAGCAATCATTCTACTTGGATCAGATATCATAGGACGAGTTATAGGTTACCCATCAGAAACAGAGGTAGGTATTGTAACTGCAATATTAGGAGCTCCTGTTTTCATCACAATAATCAGACATACAAAGGTCAATGCTTTATGAACAAACAACTCAATTCATATAAAACACGTCTGCACACATATAGGATAAAACGAGCGATATTGATTCTATTGGTTGCATCTGCGGCAATTCTTGCACTCTGTATTGGAAACACCAACTACAGTCCTCTGTATGTAATAAAAGTGCTGCTCAAGATAGAGAGCAAAGGCTCTTTCACAATTAACACACTTCGCTTACCTCGGATGCTAGCAGGCCTTGCAGCTGGTTTTGCACTGGGTATGGCTGGCTACATATTCCAAACACTGCTGAGGAATCCTCTGGCAAGTCCAGATGTTATTGGCGTCAGTGCAGGTACAAGCACAGCAGCAGTGTTCTCAATATTGGTACTTGGTTTTCAAGGACCATTTGTTTCAGTAATTGCCATTGCTATTGGTCTTGCAATAGCATTTACCATATACTTTCTATCAAAGGTCCACGGTCATTTCTCACATATAAAGATGATTTTAATCGGCATTGGATTTCAGGCAATGCTAACTGCAATGACCAACTATCTTCTAACAAGATCTGCGGAATTTGATGTGGCATCCACACTTCAGTGGTTATCAGGAAGTCTTAATGGAATCATGATGGATAACATACCATGGTATCTATTTTCAATTTTAACTCTATTTCTGATACTTCTCATGTTAAACCCTAATCTCGAATTGATAATTCTAGGAGATGAACTCAGCAAAAGTTTGGGAATGCAGCTGAACAAGGTGTTCAACCTCTTCATAATTATAGGAGTTCTCTTGGTAGCACTGACCACTGCAATTACAGGACCAATTGCCTCAGTTGCATTTCTATCGGGTCCCATTGCCGTACGCATATTCCACAACAACAGAAGCAACTTGGTGACAGCAGGGTTGATTGGTTCATTCATAGTGCTGAGTGCTGATCTTTTAGCAAACAACGTCTTCAGTGTTCACTATCCAGTAGGCGTCATCACTGGAATTTTGGGTGCACCTTATCTAATTTTATTGTTGATAACCATATCAAAAGGAAGGAAATAATCATGAATCTTGAAACAAAAAATCTCACAACAGGATACGATAAGAAGGTCATAATCAATGATCTTGATATTTCAATTCAGCAGGGTAAGATCAATATAATCATTGGTTCGAATGGATGTGGAAAATCGACACTTCTTAAGAACATTGCACGACTGCAGAGACCAATGAGTGGCTCCATAATGTTAGATTCGAGAGATATACATTCATATGAGAGCAAGGAGTTTGCTCGTAAACTCGGTCTGCTTCCTCAATCTCCAGTTGTCCCAGAGGGAATAAGCGTGTTTGATCTGGTCACACGAGGACGATTCCCTTATCGAAAGTTCATGAGCAACTTGAAGGATGAGGATTATACAGCTGTAAACAGTGCCCTCTCTCTTGTTGGGATAACAGAACTTGCAGACAGACATATCGATGAGCTCAGTGGAGGACAGCGACAGAGAGTTTGGATAGCTCTAGCTCTTGCACAGGAAACAGATATCTTGTTGCTTGATGAACCTACCACTTATCTGGATATACAGTATCAAATTGAAATATTGGATTTATTATTTGAATTGAATCGCACAAAGGGAACAACAGTTGTTATGGTTCTTCATGACATCAACCTGTCCTCTCGCTACGGGGATTATATCTTTGCACTAAAAGAAGGAAAGCTTGTAGATCACGGAGATCCCAAAAAAATTATAACCAAAGATTTGATGAAGGAAGTATATGAACTCAACTGTCTCATAATCCCAGATCCTCTCACCCAGGATCCAATGGTCATTCCAATCGGGAAGCACAGCTCAACAAAACAGATAAAGAGATAGAATATGATTGATGAGATGATAGCTAGACCCATCTTCTCATCAATTTATTCCTTTTTGACCAGATATTCAGATTGTCTGTATGTATCTGTATAAAACTTTTGTCGCCTCAATTGCTTCTGGTAATTGCTCTATTATAAGCCAATCATGCATGACATCATGCTCTTCATACAGTTCATACTCAGCATTCAAGCTATCTAAAATTTCAACCAATCTCAGAGAATCTACATGAAGGATATCTCTATCACTTGTGAAGATGATCATTGGAGGTAGATCTCTGAAATCACCATGAATTGGATTCACTCTGAAATCATCGTCATCCAATTTTCCTATGTACAATCTACCTGCTTTTCTCAGTCCCTCAACTGATAGAAAAGAATCTCTCTTTTGATATTCAATCTGTCTTGAATCGGTGCACAGTGTATCTAAATATGGACTCAAAAGAATCAATCTCTCAGGCGCTTTTATCTCTGCATCTCTCATCATCATGGTAGCAGATATAGCAAGACCTGCACCAGCTGAGTCACCCATCAAGATGACAGGATTGTCACTGGTTTCTATATGATGTCTGTAATAAGAGAGAACATATTCTGAAGCCTCACCATCACTGTGCTCAGGGATAAGAGGATAATCAATCACATAAACATTGGCCCCTGTCTCTCGGGCAATCGAGCAAGTTAGATTCCAATGCCCTGATTGCATCTGAAGGGCATAGCAGCCACCATGCAGATATATGATATCGAGATTTTTATTGATGTAATCATTTATCAGATGAGAGACTGTTCTACCTTGAAATTCATCATCAACAAGAGTGAGACCTTTCAGTTGTTTTGCTTTTGGTTTTCTGAGCATCATTTTATCAATCCCACTTTCGAATTTTTTATTTTGGATATCTTTCATATGTGAGACCTTCAAAATCACATTCATCACATCATTCATAAAACTCATTTCTAAATACCTCACATTCAATCATCTATTGCACCGGGTGCTCAAAATTTAATTCACTACTTATATGATAGATGGTTGATACCGGTTTGTCATCATCTGATTGTCATCAAATATATTGATAAAAAATTCATAATTAAAAACTTATGAGCCAACAGCAACATAGATTGTTACCTTTTAAAAAGATAATTATACAGATATTACTTTATAAGTGAATAAGATATGTATAAGATTGAATTAAAGATTTTATTTTCAACAATCTAGTATATAATCAAGCTCAAAAGTGTTGTTTTCTTATAAAGAGGTTGTTTGCAATGTATAATTTGAGTTATGATTTAGTCGGATTGATATTTTTATCAATACTAACTTTTTACTTTTTCTGGAGACCAATTTTCCCGAATCTTTCAAATAAGATATATCGTGTTATATTGGTCATCTCCATAATATCGTGTGCATTGAATATCATAACAGCTCATACAATCGACTATTCAACTCAATACTCACTCACTTTAAATTATATTCTGAACACTCTTTTATTCTTATTTGCCTGGTCTCTTCCTTACATATTCTATGAATATATCATAGTTCTAACAAAGAAAAAAAAGTATTTTGATAATAAATTTCATAAATTTCTATGGGGATATTACATAGTCCAATCATTGATAATACTATCAACTCCCTTCACTCATTTCATAATATACTTTGATGAAAATCTGACCTATCATCATGGATCAATTTATCTAATGATGGCTTTAATCAATTTTGGAATTCTTTGCATCTCTGCTTTCGTTATTATTTTTTATGGTCAGAAGATGCCAACAATCCAAAGAATTGTGATTCCTTTTTACATTCTTCTGATTGTTTTATTTGATTTCATTCAGTTCATTCATCCATATCTTCTGATCAATGGTCTGGTTCTCTCCATCTCGGCTTTTCTTATGTTCCTTACATTGCAGAATCCTCTTTCGTACTATGACACTCTGACAGTAAATTATTCAAGAAAGACCTTTCTTGAATATCTAGAGATACTGATAATTCAGGACAGGCCCTTTCAAATAGTCATTGTCGATATCTGCTCAACATCAACAATCAACAAGACATTTGGAGAGAAAATAGGAACAGAAATAATATCCAGAACAGGGCAGAAGGTCAAATGGGCAAGCAATCACAATCAGACTTTCAGAATAGATGGTGATGTATTTATTGTTGTCACCTTCTCAATTGATGAAAGAGACAAAGTGCTGAATAATCTTAAATCAGAATTCCCTTTCAAACATGAATACAATGAATCATTCACATTTGATGCAAATGTACACATGAACTATACAGACTCCATGAATGACTTTGAGGATATTGATGAAGCATATCAAATCATCATTGAAAGCATCAAATTATCTAAAGATGAGAATCTGACCCTCATAAATAAAGGCACTGTGAACACACTAAAAAAGACAAGAAAGATTGAAACGCTTCTTAAAAAATCAATTGATAATCATGATATAAGAATATTTCTTCAACCAATAGTAAACACACAATCAAACATAATAACCAATGCAGAGACTCTTGTCAGATTATATGATGATGAGCTCGGTTTGGTGTTGCCAGATCAGTTCATACCTCTTGCAGAAAAAGATGGAAATATTACAAAACTCACACCTCTTATTATTGAGGAGGTCTGCAAGTATATCTCAGAAAACAGACTCCCAAAGAGTTTCAAAAAGATTTCAATAAATCTTTCTGTAATCGACTGCTTGAATCCTGACCTTGATAAATTGATTCTTAACATACTTGAAAAATATAACGTTGACCCCTCTTTTTTGATTTTTGAAGTCACCGAAACAGTTGCATCTCTTGCTCCTCAATTGAAGGATACAATGCTCAATATAAAGGCAGCAGGTTCCACATTTGCTCTTGATGATTTTGGCTCTGGTTATGCAAATCTTGATACAGTTATAAAATTACCTTTTGATATAATAAAGATAGACAGGCAACTGCTGCTTTTGATGGACAACGATCAGTACAAGACAATGTTCTCCGGAATCATGGACACACTGCATTCATTGAATCTTGAAACCGTTGTTGAGGGCATAGAGACAGAACTTCAGGCAGGAATTGTAAGGGATGTAAAAGGAACTTACCAGCAGGGATATCTGTATTCAAAACCACTGTCTCTTGATGATTTCACAAAGTTCATAAACAGTTATGATTCTGTTCGCAGTTAGAGATCAATTATTAACTCAATTGATTGAATTTAGATAATCAGATGAAGCTTTATGAGGATATAGCCGTTATGAAACCTTCATAGTCTGTCCATGCTTCATATTCTTCCAAACTATCTTCAGGAACTTCAATATTAAGTGCACCATCTTCATTATAAAATACATCTTCTCCAAGTGTAGGAGGTACCACTGGATAGGAAATAACTGATGTCAAAGAACTTCCAACCCAGAAAGCCTTATCAGAAATACTTGTAACAGCACATGGAATTTCAACTGAAGTGATAGCAGTGTTCTCAAATGCACTCTCACCAATACTATTCAAAGAACATGGGAGAGTAATAGAATTCAAACTGGTGCAATTAGAAAAAGCATTGGATTCAATTTCAGTAAGACTTCCAAAATCATCAACAGATGATAAAGATGAACAACCAGAGAATGCATATTCTCCAATTGAAATTATAGATTGAGGAAAGCTTACAGAAGAAAGAGAGGTGCAACCATAAATGCATTATCACCAATTATTGATACTGATTCCTGTATCACAATTGATGTTATGGTGGTGCACTCTTCAAAAGCATTTTCATCAATGCAGTAGACATTTTTTGAATCAATTTCTAGAGGTATTGTTACTTCATCATCTGTTCCAACATAATCAGTTATGTATATTTGGTTATTGATTGCAGAATAAACAAAATCTCCAGATGTACCATTGGTAACTATATTTTCCTCACAGGAGAGAAAAAGAGTGGTCATTAGAACTGCAAATAAAGTTAACATAAATATTTTTTTCATAATAGACTTTTACTCTCCTTACTGAATGAACATATAAAATATGCTTCTGTAGTATAATGTGGGAGATTGTATTTTAAAAGAGTACGGCATTGCTAATGCAATAATTATTTGCTCACAAAATAATTATAGAATAAAAAAATGAATATATGATTCATCATTTTGAATCACATTCTTCTAAAAAAAAAGCCTCTCCTTATAAAATCACAAGCAGTAATTGCTATGATATATGAGAGAGGCCTTTTTGTTTGTTTGAGACTAGAGGGTTCTTACAAACCAATCAACTGTTTTAGCTGACAATTCATTGAACTTGGTCATATCTCCACTGAAGATACCATATGTATGGCCTGTACCTTCAATTGTGATCAACTCACTGTTTGGATTTGTTGATGCAGCTTGAACTTGTGTGCTGTCGCTGTAAGGAACGTCCTCATCTTCACTTCCATGGAAAGATCCAATTGGAGCTGTTATGTTAGCAACTTCTGCAAGAACATCCATGTTATCAGATTCATCAATCCATTTCTGACTCAAAGGAAGAGCATCTCTCCAGCCGAATTCCATCATTGTTTGACCTGTTGCAAGAGCTTCAGCTCTCATCTCTGGTGTTACCATATCAGATAATTCCAGTGCTCCAGCCCATGTAGCCACACTCTTGAATCTGTTTGATTCTCCTGCAACCAATAAAGCATCAGTTCCACCCTGTGACCAACCAAGAACTCCCAATCTAGTAGAATCAACTCCATCAAGATTTGCAGCATAATCTGCTACTGTCAGAGTATTCTCACTTGCTTCAGTGTTGCAATAAAGCAGGTAGCTCACTGTGCTATCGCCAGATCCAGGGAAGTCGTATCTGATGCTTGCAATACCTTTTTTAGCCAGCTCTGGTGCCAATAATTTATAACCATCACCTGCTTCATCTCTGCTGCTACCTGTTCCGTGTAACATAATTACAAGAGGTACATCCATATCTGCAATTGGCATAACCAAAGTTGCAGGAATGTCATACTCACCATTGCTGATGGAGATAACAGATTCTGTAAATTCATAATCTTTTACCTGTGTCTGTTCTGTGGTTGAACATCCCATCAATACCAATGAGAGAGCAACTGCTGCTACAATTGAAATTTTTTTATTCATATAATTTCCTCCGAATAGAAATCGTTGTTATATATTATATGGTATATTATTTCTATATCAGTGCAAATATCATAATTGTAATTAATATCAATATTTAGCCATTTAAACTTAATACTTTGGTATACCTGATAATAAAATACGTATTAAGTCAATAAATCTTGTCATATAGAAACTCTCCGGTTGGAGTATATTTAGCTTCAATTGTTACAAATAACTTTCTATGCTAGAATTGAACAACATTGAAGGAGAGTTATATGAACGAAGTATTGAACCAATTATTGAACAGAAGAACTGTTCGCAGTTTCGATAAAAGAGATATCAGTGAAGAAGATTTTAAATCAATCAAAAAAGCTATTATGAGAGCACCAACTGGTGGCAATATGACTTTCTACTCTGTGATCAACGTCAAAGATCAATTGAAGAAAGATGAGTTGGCAATTTTATGTGATAATCAACCTATGATTGCAACAGCTCCTCTTGTTTTGGTCTTTCTTGCAGATATGCAAAAATGGATGGATTACATAAAATATTGTAAATCGGATGAGAAGAGTGGGATTCCTTTCAGAAAACCAGGCGTTGGTGATTTTCATCTTGCAATGCAAGATGCAGTCATTGCAGCACAGAGTGGTGTTGTAGCAGCTGATTCTCTTGGAATAGGCTCATGTTATATCGGAGACATCATTGAGAACTATGAAAAAATCCAGAAGCTTTTGAATTTACCACCACAGGCTGCTCCAGCTTGCATGCTTATAATGGGATATAATAAATCCAATGCAAAGGTGAACCTTCTTGATAGATGCAGTGAGGATTTGGTATTTATGGACGATGAATATAAAAGCTTCACAAAAGACGAACTTGATGAGGGCTGGGAAAAACCACTGGAACGTCTGCAGAAGGCAAACAGATTGCCTTATGAAGGTGCAACTCTTGCAGATTCTTTCTATACACGAAAGTACTCAACAGAATTCATGAAAGAGATGAATCGCTCAGTTGAGGTCTTTTTAGATAGATGGAAGAGATAGCAGATTAGATATATTTGAGAAAGAGTGCATTCTTCAACATAAGATGCACTCTTTTTATTTGAATTACTTTCTGATTTCCACCCAATGACAACCATTGACTTTCTCACTGATTATCTTGTAATCAGGAAGTTCTGCACCTTCACTATCTCAGTGAATACATCAACATCAGGTCTATAATATCCTGCCCTCTTTATGTGCTCACTCAGCTCTCTTTGAATTCTATCTCGTGCAGTTTTGGGTAGATACCTGCCAAGACCAACTCCCACATATGCAACACCACCTGGTTTCAGAACTCTGTATATTTCATTGAGTCCTTTAGGTTTGTCATCCCAGAACCAAAAAGATCCACGACTTACAACAAAGTCTGCTATGTTATCTTTAAAAGGAAGATCTATTGCATCGCAGTTTATGTATGATGCTTTATTTGTCAGCGGCAGCTCTTCAAAATGCTTTTGAGATTTAGCCAACATATCACTGTCGATATCAACAAAGATAATATCCATATCTGTAATTCTAGCCAATTCTATTCCCATTGCACCATGACCAGCTCCAATATCTAAAGCAAGACCTTCTTTCAGATCATAATCATCAACAAATTGTTGAGCAATTAAAGGGTATGCACTGTGAAATTTCTCAAGTCCCCATTTTTCTAACATAAGATGACCTCTTTTCTTTTTCTTATCATTATACAGAAGTTCATCAACAATTCTACTTACTTAATCAAGAAAAATGACGTTATGATCTTCAGTAAGATATACAACTTATAAAAACAATCATGCGGGGATATAAATCAAAAGAGAAAATATAAATATCCAATATTGAGTCACAGTTTTTCTTCATATGATGAAATATATTAAGGAACCAGT
>JALNVT010000058.1 GCA_023231265.1 Sphaerochaetaceae bacterium | reverse complement strand
TCCTCTAACTTGCAACAATTTAATTGCAGTCCAAATATCTTTAACATCTACTAAAGATAGAAACTCAACAGTATTAGGCAATTTTGTTTGATCGCATATAACCAATGCATGATCTTCTTCGTTCAGTTCGACTGTTTCAAAATAATCTTTTTTCATATTCTCTATATTCCTATATAAATTTGCTTATTTCTTAAATCATTCAGTAATTATATGAAATAGTTAGCAATCATTTTGTCGATATAATATCCTATTGAAAAGGATATTGCAAATTTAAAAAGCTCAAAATAATGCTTTATTATTTAAATTCGTAAAAATTCGATAGCAAGAAAGGTACTTGGTGTTATATTATAGTTAGGATTTAATTTAAGAACTAATAGACAGTAAAGGAATAGATTTATGAATAATCTTGTATTTTATAAAGAAAGAAAATGTGTAGCAGATTTTATGAAGCGTCTGTATGACAGACAGATCACGACTGCAAGTGGTGGTAATATAAGCATGAGATTGAATGATGAATTGTTTTGCATAACTCCATCAGCTTTAGATAAAGGAAACTTAACACCAGAGGTGATAGCTATTGTATCATTGAAAGATGGTAAGAATATGACAGATAAAATTAAATTGAGTATTGAAACAGAGATGCATAGAAAGGTTCTATTAGAAAGACCTGATGTGAATGCTGTTGTTCATGCACATCCAATATATGCAAGTACATTTGCAACTGCTCAACCTTGTTCTTTAAGCACTCGATACTCTGCAGAAGCTTTTTATTTCATTGGAGATGTTGTGAATGTTCCTTACAGATTGATGGGCACTCCTGATCTAGCCAATATAGTCGCAGAATACATGAATGATAAATCTCGCAACTGCATATTGATGGAGAAGCATGGGGCTTTAGCTGTTGGGAAAACGATGCTCAATGCTTTCGATAGAATGGAATTACTTGAAAGAATGGCTGTTATGAATATTGTATCAAAGCAGATTCCAAACAGTGAAGAATTGACTGATGAACAATTAGAAGCAATAAGAAATATGAGATAGTTGTTAACATCGCAATTATATCCAAACACTCCTTTGAAAGATCGAGTGTTTTTTTATCTTCACAAGTTTTTAACCTGCTGTAAAAGATTTTTTGGTATATTCCTTTATAGGGTATATAATGAGTATAGTAATTAAATTAAAAGTCAGGAGGCTAACTTATGCTAGGAGCTATTATTGGAGATATCGTAGGTTCAAGATTTGAGTGGAATAATTACAAAGGTAAGGACTTCGATTTCTTTGGTTCAGATTGTAGGTTTACAGATGATACTGTAATGAGTCTTGCAGTATGTGATGCCTATTTGAAAGGTTTTCAATACGAATACAACGGACATAAAATCTTAGTTGATTGCATGCAAGATTTGGGACGTCGCTATCCTGACCGTGGTTATGGAGGTCACTTCAAACAATGGCTGGAGGATGAGAATCCAAAACCTTATGGAAGTTATGGTAATGGTGCAGCTATGAGAATAAGTGCCTGTGGTTTTGCTTCAAAAACAATTGAAGAAGTCAAACATATGTCTATGATAGTTACTGAAGTCAGTCACAATCACCCAGAATCTTATAAAGGAGCTGAAGCTACTGCTGCTGCAATATACCTCGCAAGAACAGGAAATGCTAAGGAAGACATAGAAAAATATATTGTAGATAATTATTATCCATTGAATTTTAATTTAGATGAGATAAGAACAGATTATGAATTTGATGTTTCCTGTCAAGGTTCTGTACCTCAGGCCTTGGAGGCATTTTTTGAATCATCTAGTTTTGAAGATGCAATTCGCAATGCCATATCGATTGGTGGAGATAGCGATACAATTGGTGCCATAACTGGTGGAATTGCTGAAGCCTTCTATGGTATCGACAAAGAGCTCAGAGATAATGCTAAGAAATATCTAGATAAACATCTTTTAAACATTCTCACAAAATTTGAAACTAGATATGGAGCAAAGCTGGCATAAAAAAAATACTGCTCAATGTTATTGAAATTGAGCAGTAAGCGTTATGAAAAATCTGTAAAAACTATTAAATGTTTTTATTATTTTATTTTGTTTAATTCCTATTTTCAAGGTGGGTATTTAATAATTTCTTTTTTTTATACCTTATCCTTGCAAATAAATAATTTTTTAATAAAAATTCTTTATTTATGTAATATTTAGATTTACAATGTTCGAATTAAATATAGGAAAAATTATGAAAAAAAAATTATTTACAATAACATGTTTGATTATGTTAATTAGTTGTTCAACTATTTTTGGTCGTAGCTTAATCAATATCATTTATGATGGACAGGGGAATAAAATCTCATTGTATGATGATCACACTTGGAGCATGAATCAAGATAGTTTTAATTCTGCAATTGATTTGTCTGAAATTGAAGGAAATTTCATCCTCAAAAATGATGGTATGGAAGATTTTATAAAAATAGGATTGATTGAAGATGGTATTTATCCTGGATCAGATGATTGGATTGAATCTCTTGGAATGATTGGACTTGTCATGAATCTTTATTCAGCTGAAGACCTTTTGGGGGAAGATGAGTTCTCTATTAAATTTGAAAATAATCAACTATCAGTGATTACTCAAGATACTGATTCTGGTAGTTTTTGTTTGAATAGAATCGATCCAAATTCAGATGAGATTGGGTATTACATTCAAGATAATGATTTGTTTATTAAAGGAGATTTTGGAGAATTAATAGAATTAGGTACATTTAAAGATTCAAACACATTGGATGTTGATTACAATTCCTTTATGGGAGATGAAGATTCAGCTTTATTATTGTATGATAAATATTCAAAAATTACTTTAGAAAAAGAATAATTATTTAATAAGGGAAACTAATTAAGTTATTTTTGTAAAAAAATACTCTTTAATTCTTTTTCCCACATCATCAACTTCTTCTCATCATCATACCAGTACTCACTGAGAAGAGGTATGATGTCAAATTCAACAACTTCCTTTATCCATTCAAGACTGCATTCCTCTTCAGTTATAAAATAGCTGTGGCCTATGCAGAAATCATCTCCAAGCTTTGGATCATTTTCTATCTCAAAGTTTAGATCTTTGATCTTATCAATTAACTTATCAAATGTTCTATCGTTGATTCTTTTTTGATATTTCCTGAACCCATCGCTATCGAAGCTTGGATACATTTCAAAGAAACTGAATCGTCTTCTGAGAGTGCAATCAATTTTAGCCAAATTTCTTTCAGCTGTATTCATCATTCCAATTATGTATAGATTTTTAGGAACTGAGAAAGGCATCCCACTGTAAGCAAGTGTTATTGTGGTACCTCTGTATGCTTTTTCCATAAGCATGCAGACCTCACCAAATATCTTTCTGAGATTACCTCGATTGATTTCATCAATAATGAAGAAGTAAGGCTCGTTTGGATTGTTGCATGCTTTCTGACAGAAACGATAGAATATGCCTTTTGTAAGTTCCATCTCACTATCATCTGGATTCATCTTGAGAATGAAGTTGTCATAACTGTAATTCTGGTGGAACTGAACAAACTCAATATGATCCTCATCTTTCTTGCCTATCATGGTGTAAGCCAATCTTTTGGATGCAAAAGTCTTTCCTACACCAGCTGCCCCCTCAAGAATTATATTCTGCTTGTGTTTTACAAGAGATAGAAGGGTATTTAGCCTATCTGAACTCATGTAAACTTCATCCAAGAAGTCCTTCTTGCTATAAAGAGCTATGCCATTTGTTTCTTTTATAGGATTTGTTTCTCTTATTAAATCCAAAAGACTATCATACTCACTGTGCTTCAGAGAGAAAAAACTTCCTAAAGGATTCATGAAGAATTCCATCTCTCTCAATTCAGGATTGCTCTTCAAAGATATGTAATCAATTGGATTGTCGAGATTCTCCACTTTCTTGAAATAGAGGTATCTATCGTCTGTAGCTCTTGTGATCTCTGCAATTGCAACAATCTGTTTGGAAGGAGAGGTTTCAAAACAGAGAACAATATCTCCTGTTTTTGCATCAAGAAGATTTTGAAATATACGTCTTTTCTTACCATTCTCGTTGTACAGAGAGAGCTTTTTCTCTTCATCAACTCTCATACTATCGAAAGACCAGAATATAGGATTCGCATTGAGAATCCAGAAAGAAGGATCTTTTATATTGTATTCAAATAACATGTTCAAACTCATATCAAAATAAGGAGTCAATATAAGGTCCTGAAATAAAGCCAAATCGTCTTCAAATATTCTCACAAAAGTGGACTTTATGTTTGGAGTCCACCATTTTTTCTTGCTGCTGTAAGTTTTTGATGAACCTGCTGTGGCAATATTTATGAAATCTCTGACGTACCAGTTTCCTGCTTTTTTCAAATATTTAATAGAATTATTTGAAGAGAACTGCCCCAAAAGTTTTACTTTACCATCTGTACATAGGTAAAAATAATCACCTTTTTTAGCAGCCAATGTGAAGTTATCACCCTGTGAGATTGCAGATGTGCCAATTGCTTTTAAGGTTGAATCAACACAGACTTTTTTCTTATATATCAAATCTTCTATCTCTTGTTCAGTAAAATCATCAAGTGAGAGATTTATCTTCCATATTGATGGATTCATATTTTCGAATAGGTCTATTTTTGACAAATCAAATCTATCTAAAGCCAAACTTAAATTCTTCTTGAGTCTGCAGATATAACTTCTGTTGTTGCCTTTAGGAGCAGCAACCTGAGTGTATATAATATTCAACAGTATCTGTATATCATCAGTTTGTGGATTGATATTCAGATCAAGCTTTTCGGCTATATGACGAGCAAGATATCCTGACTCTGAAATATAATATACCTCACTCTCTCCATACTTAACAGATAACTCATAACAGCTTACATCTCTTCCATAGTCCTTGATTCTTTTCATAATCTTCAATGCACTTTCATTGAAAATGTATGGATTGCATAGCAATTCATACCACTGCTCCATTGATAGAGGTTTGAAATTGGCTATGGTATTGTCTTCTTTATATGTGCAGTAGATGTAATATCCAACATCAATTGTCAGTGTCATCAGGTTATCATCAAGATAGCAATCAGGAGTCTGCACAGACTTCAACAGTTCTTTGAGTTCTTGATCTTTAACTATGCTCTCATGTATCTCATCATAGAAAGCAAAGCAATCTATGAAATTCTTGGGATTGTTTGATTTTTGGGGAATGAATGTGCTCTCAAGTTTATCTGCAACTGTTTTGGCAACAGAGTATTTGTAGATGTAATACTTTTCAGGATACCTGAGCCATAAATAAATACTGATTGCATTGGTGCTCTGAAAATCCTCCATCCATGTTCCATCATCATATCTCTCCCGCAGCTTTATTGAGTTTCTTTGGAAGAAAGAAATCCTTTTAGACAGAGCAATTGACTCATCAAAGAGATTTACAAACATGCTCTTTGTTTCATCTGGTGCAACTTTAGCAAAGTTGATGATCATGCCAGCAGAAAAGTTATGCATTGAAAAGAGCAGAGTACCACATCTGTCCAAGGATTTTTTTAACATTGTTGCAAAATCCTCTGCATCAATATCCCAGTTGTCTTGGAAATGTTTGATTGCTTCCCATTTGAAGTGTTCCTCTTTCCAAATTCGGGAGACAAAGACTTTTTTGTAATCATCTATAATTTTGTTAAGTATATTTGTGTTAATCATTGTTCGTCTCCCCTCTAAGATAAAATCTTGATTGATTATACTTAAAACAATAAAAAAGAAACAGATAATAAAGCTTCGTCTATTTGTACTATATAAAACAATACATGTTGTATCATGTGTACATTAATTTGATTTTATGGTTAAAAGTTTAGTTATATAAGACAATAAAGATATATTTATTGTGGTATTATGTTAGTATATATACATATAAGGCTTAACAAAAAATAGTTAAAATATAATGCAAATTGGTTGTTTTATGCTATAATTTAGTTAGTTATAAAAGAGGAGACCCTAAAAATTGAATGCAACACGAAAGAGATTCGTAAGGCAGTTTCTTACGATTGCGCTTCCTTTATTGTGCTTATGGATGTTATTTGTTGTTAGAAATTGTAGGTTAGAAAAGGAGCAATTTGTAGCGCAGGCAATAAATGAGAATGTGGTCTGTAGTGATAACACAACTTATTTGGTAAGTAATTATGTGAATAAGATAATTGAGAGCATAAAAGTTTTAAGAGATAGTGAGGAGATATATGAGTTCATCAACAGCCGTGAGGATTCAACTGAAAATGAAGTGATAGACCTGTTTATCAAAACACTCAATAATAAAAGTAATTATAAAAGCATAAGTTTTATAGATACTGATGGCTTTGAAGTGATGAATGTTTTAAAATACAATGAATCATACGCTGCCAAGCCACAGGAATATTTTAGAAATATAAAAGACAATGTACTTTATAACGAACTCATTAATTCTGAAGATAATACAGAGGTATTTCTATCTTCTTTAAATATTAAAAGAGTCAAGAATAACATGAGAGAAAGTGAATTAGATACAACCTTATCTTTTTTAATTCCTGTGTATGATTCTACAGATACGTTGGCGGGTATGATTTCAATTGATTATAGTGGAAATGATTTACTGTCAATTGCAAATAATTATTCTACTTTTGAGAGAAACAGCAATTCTTTTTTATCTATATACAGTAAAGAAGGGAATGGAGATTATGCCTTCAAAGAGGGATTCAATCTCAATCAAGTGGATGATGATTCTTCCATTGTTAAATCTATATCAAATAGTTTGCTGCCTCATATTACAGAAGAATCAGGAACAATCATTGATGGGAATTCTTTGACAGAATATTTTGATGTATTATCAGGACTCAAAGATTCTAATTTGTTCAATGGTGATAAATTGATAATGTCTCATGCTTACAATCTGAGACAAATCTACTCCATCGAGAAAGTTCTATCACAATTGTTCACTACAGTGTACTTCATATATTTGCTTGTTATTATTGTTGCTGCTTATATTCTTTCTTATTATATAAATAAATCTCGAAAGAATGAGGATGAATTGAATGTAGCTCATAGAGTTGCTGATAATACAACGGATTCAGTCATCATAGGAAATATTGATAAAAATATTCAATTTGTGAATAAGTCAATTGAAGAGTCCACAGGTTATAAAGTTGAAGAACTGTGTGGAAAATCCCCAATGATTTTGATCTCTGATTTGAACAGTCCTGAAAAAATTAATACTTTAAAAAAAGAAATTGCTGAAAAATATTCGTGGAATGGTGCAATTTGGAAACAGGATAAAAGAGGCATTTTATATGCATCTAATCTGAATCTTCTTTATATAAATCATAAAAGACCCGGAAACAATTACATTGCATTGTTCTCCAGTTTGACCAACAGTCAGGTAAGAACAAGACAAAATATGATACAGAATTCTCAAAAAGGCTTGATTGAAGAGCTGTTGACTCAAGCTATTGCCAGAGGCAAGAGCAAAAGATACATTCTGCTTTATATAGCCCTCGAGAATTTCAACATTTTAGTTGACCTCTTCACAAAAGAGAATTTGGTCATAATGGATAAATTCATTGATCTACTGATTCCTTTCAAGAGTGAATTTAATGTTATAGCAAAAGCTGGACGTAACAATGTGGTATGCATCTTTGACGCAGATGCTATTGATTGTTCTCTTCAAAGTTATGTGACATCCATATACAAATCAATATCCAAGATAATGTACATAGGTGATAATGAAGTATTCTTCAAATCTAAAATTGGAGTATCAATCTATCCTGATGATACTGATGATTTCTCTCAGTTGTTTGACAATACGGTTATGGCTCTTCAATGGAGCACTACAATCGGTGAGAAGAACGTTGTTTTCTTCAGCCCTGCAATGCGACTCCAACTCAATCGTGAGAAGACAATCGAAAGAAACCTGAGGATGGCTATAGATAAGAAAGAACTGTTCATGGTCTATCAACCACAGGTAGATATCAATTCTGGGAAGGTTGTGGGAATGGAAGCTCTTTTGAGATGGAATTGTGAGGAACTTGGATATGTATCACCTGCTGTATTCATTCCAATTGCAGAGAAAAACCGAATGATGATTGATTTGGGTAAATGGATTCTTGAGAGAACATGCAGTGACCTTGGATATATTCTGAAAAAGCTAGGTGACAGTGATTTAAGATGTGCTATAAATATATCTGTTGTTCAACTTGAGGACACAGATTTCCTTGAAAACTTCTACAATGTTATAGAGAAGAATCATTTGAAATATAGCAATATCGAGATTGAAATAACGGAAAATCTATTTTTGGAGCAGCGTCCAAATACCAGTTCAATTCTTCAAGATATAAAGGACAAGGGAATAACAATTGCTATAGATGATTTTGGGACAGGGTATTCATCACTTTCGTATCTCAACAGGTTACCTGTTGATAAGATCAAGATTGATCGAGGTTTCATCAAGAATTATCCTTCAGCAGATAGTGGGGAGTTAGCTAAGATTCTTGTTAACATGAGTAAAACATTGAACAAAGATGTGCTGACCGAAGGAGCAGAAACTGAAGAGCAAATTCAGTATCTAAAATCGATTGGATGTGAATATATCCAAGGCTATTATTTCAGCAAACCATTGATGATTGATGATTTAATAAGCTATGTAAATAGAGATTGACCCAATAAAAGGCCGCCTCAAGAGGACGGCCTTTTGTATCGCAAGGATCAGTATCAATCGACAATGCCTTTACCATCAAATAGATATAGGTTATCTAATTTCAATGTCTGTCTCAGATATTCAGATAGGTTTCTGTTGAATACTTTAATCTCATAACCAATAGCACTGGCAAATTCTGAAGTTGTTTCATTCACATAAGTTATGGTGAGGTGCCAGTCTCTACCATCATTGACAGAAATAGGAATGAAGTCAGGCGTGAAAGCTGCTTCAAAAAGCTCCAGTATTTCTTTTGCTGTGGTTTTTCCAATAGAAGCTTGGCTTTGATATGATGTGATAGGTTTTTCATAATTGATGCCAGATTTCCATTCACTGTACCAGTATCTGCCTTGATTGTTGATTGTAAGTCTTTGTTCAGTCACTACTGGCATTGGAATTTTTGTGAACAAAAAATCATCACAACTTAGTTGTATCTTTTTAATCTCCATACTTATCTCCTTTTTACATATAGATTAATACTTATCTGTAGTATACTCTAAAGTGCCCGGTTTTCAAAGATTGACACACAACAAATATTTGTTAACTAAAAAAAACTACTAAATAATTTTAAAAGGTATTATAATGCACTAAATGAGTTGTCTATTTGGACTTATTGACTGAATTAGATAGACTAGAATGATAAATTCGAATTTTCTTACTGCATTGGGAAAATACAAAAAAGGAATTAATTTTGTTAAAAAGAGCCAAAACAACAAATGAGATTGAAAAATCTATTGGAAAATATTTTTACATAACTTCTTTAATTGTGTTTGTAGTTTTGATGAGCTTTTTTTTCTATTTTGAAATTCAATCAAGGAATGACGATTTTGACGAATTGAAAGTCAAAGAGTCACGAATAATAGCTATACAGAACGATGAACTTACAAGAGATCTTGCAGATTCTCTTTCTGACTTAAAATATTTACACAATTCTTATTCTAATAACTTATGCAATGGAAGGAATTTCTCTGAAGTTGCACTGAACTGGGCTGAATTTGGAAAACAGAGAAATCTGTATGACCAGATCAGATTTATAGATGAGGATGGAAATGAAAAGATCAGAATAAACAAGGATGAAGATGGTACTTATGTTGTAAGTGAGGACAACCTTCAAAATAAAGCAGACAGAGATTATTTTAAAAAGACTATAGATCTTCCTGATGGTGATTTTTATATATCCTCACTTGATTTGAATATAGAAGATGGGAAAATTGAAATTCCTCAGAAACCAGTTATAAGACTCTCAACACCATTATATTCAGAATCAGGAGATCTTGAAGGAATAATAATAATCAATTATTTAGCTTCCAGTGTTTTGAACTCTTTCAAGATGAAAGCTGCAGGTAACACTGATGAGATGTCTCTTCTGAACAGTGATGGCTACTACTTCTCCACAACAAATTCCAACGATGAGTGGGGATTCATGTATGATGATACTCCAACCAACAATTTTGCTACAAAATTTCCAATTGAATGGAAAGATATAGCAAGAGGGAAGAGTGAGATATATTCAGATAATGGTATATTCTTCTCAACAAGAATCAACCTTGAATATGTATTCATTGGTGGTTCTGATTCAAGCAGAGTCCACATTGAAAAGAAATATTGGTTCATTGTTCTTCATCTAGATCCGGAAATATCGGAGCTTTATTATTCAAAAAATATAGGAACAAAAATGGTTCATATATTGGAAGAGAACCTGTTTGGACTTCTGATAATCATGATTGTCTCTCTTTTGGTTGGTTTTGTTGTTTATTTCAACATCAGATACTACTCCAGAATAAAATACTTCTCTCAGTACGATAGCCTCACCGGAGTGTATAGCAGAGGTTATGGTATGAACCTTGTTGATAAAGTTGCGAAAAACAAAAAGGAATATCCGCTTTCTTTCTGCTTCATTGATATCAACGGACTCAAAGAAGTGAACGATAATTTAGGTCACAAAGAGGGCAGCCTTCTTATAGAACTTGTGGCTGTTGCTGCTAAGTTTGCAACTGATTCAGATGATATTGTTATAAGACTTGGTGGAGATGAATTTTTGATAGTATTCAAAAACAAACGTCAGGATGAGGCAGAAGAAATCTGGAAGCAAATACTAAATGAATACGATAGAATAAATAAAGATGAGAACCTTGATTTCATCATAAGTGTCTCCCATGGTATTCTTGAGATGTTGAATGTTGATGATGCATCAGTAAATGGTATTATAAATTTGGTTGATAAAAAGATGTATGAAGAGAAGATCAAGATAAAGAGATCTTTGACTTCTGTTATAAAATAGTTTGAATTTTAATCATAAGAAAAGCACAGTTTATCTGTGCTTTTATAAATAGTGCCAATTATATCAGTATTATTTAATATTAAGAACTTCTTCTGCAAACTTCTTTGCATTTGCTACATCAGTAGCATCAGGATGGCCAGAGGCTTTCTTGCTAAATGAACCCTTACAATGGAATTCCTTATCACTCAGGTTCAGATTGTAAGTTTTACATAACTTAGCAACACCTTTGTAAGTTGATGAGACAATTGCAGCGGTACTGACGTTATAAATAACACCAATTTTTTTATCATTTGCCTTTAAAAAATCTTTAACAGGAGATGCAATGCCTGCTGCATAAACAGAGTTGCATAAGAATAAGACGTCACATTCTTCAACTAGTCTGTTACTGATTGGTTTTGCTTCAACGCCTGCTACTTCAGCAATTGCTTGAGCGATTTTTTTTGTATGACCGCTTTTTGAAAAGTATCTTATTTCAATCTTCATAATTTTGCTCCTTGTAAAATATAGTATAGTTCAGTGTAAGTCTTAACAGTACATAAAGTAAACACTATCATCATAGATAGTACATATTTGCACCTATTACAGACTTTTTGCATCGTAAGACCTCTCAATTTTTTAAAAAAGGTGAAAATTGTATGCAGAATATGACTTTATAAATTAATATTTTCTGAACTTTTTCATAATTTAATATACTTTTTTGACAATAAAATAATGTGAATTTGATATATTTTTAAATAGATAAAAATTTATTTATATTGCGAACCTCTATGTATCACCTTATACTATTTCAGTGAAATCATAATCTCAGATGGTCTAAATAACTACTTTATATCTAATTATTCCCATGAGTTATGTTTCACAAACAACAAAAGGAAATTAACTATAAGGGGGTAGTATGGGCAACAGAACAGCTCTATACGATGAACATGTCAAGCTTGGAGGTCAACTTGTTGATTTTGCAGGTTTCAGTCTACCGATTCAATATTCTTCTATTTTGAAGGAACATGAGGCTGTAAGAGAAGCAGCGGGATTATTCGATGTATCCCATATGGGAGAGATCTTTATTGAAGGTGAAGCAAGGAAATTCATAAACTATTTGGTCTGCAATGATATTACCTCTTTGAAACCAGGAAGAGTAAGATATTCTCCAATGCTGAATGAAGAAGGCGGCGTTGTAGATGACATCTTGATTTACTGCTTGGATGAGAACAAATTCTTGTTGGT
>JALNVT010000057.1 GCA_023231265.1 Sphaerochaetaceae bacterium | reverse complement strand
TTGATCATTTACAATGCTGTAAGAACTTATGAAGATAAATGGATTGTGACAAACGGAAATCAGACTGACACAATCTACGAAGGATTTGAAAACAATCTCACATTTGAGGATTCTCTTGATACAAGAGAGTATGAAGATGATGATCCAAACTGGACTCCACGCATAAGTGCTTTGATTCTTCCAAATCATGAGGAAGGCAGAACACTTCTCAAGATGTCAATTTTGAAAAATAAGAATGGACATACAAGAAGATTCTTCTACAACTACAGTGAGATTGAAAGAGACACAGCTTTCATAATTCAGACCTATGAAGAATCTAACGATCCTCTTGTATCATTCTCAAAAGACCCTGTTGAGGTATCTCTCAAAGGAATGACCGATATTGAAGACATTGCCTATGGTATTTTCTTGAACCAGAACGAAAACAACAGAATTTCTGTTTTGGGCGTCAATGTAGATAAGAAGGAAAACATAATAATCAATTCCAATGAGATGGATGAGGAAGTCATGAGACAGCTTGAAGAAGCTGAAGAGAGCAAAGAGATGGAGGAAGAGAGATAAAGATGAATTCAATTGATTTAAAATATGGATGCAATCCACACCAAAAACAAGCTAGAATATACATGGAAGATGGATCTGATCTTCCACTTGTTGTTCTCAACGGAAATCCAGGTTACATAAACCTCCTTGATGCAGTCAACAGTTTTGCACTTGTTAAGGAACTTGATAAGGCATTGAATCTACCAGCAGCTGCAAGTTTCAAACACCTGAGTCCTGCAGGAGCAGCAATTGCTCTTCCTCTCGATGAGAAAGAGAAGCAGATGTACTTCACAAAACAGGAATTGAGTCCTCTTGCTTCTGCATATGTGAGAGCCAGAGGTACAGATAGAATGTCATCATTTGGAGATTTTGTAGCTCTCTCACGTGAATGTGATGAGATAACAGCTAAATGTCTTAACCGTGAGGTATCTGATGGTGTAATAGCTCCTTCCTATTCTAAAGAAGCTCTTGAGATTTTAAAGAAGAAGAGACGTGGAACATACAATGTTCTTCAGATGGACGCAACATTTGAACCAGGTGCTATAGAGAAAAGATCTGTTTACGGCATCACTTTTGAGATGGAAAGAAACTCTGTGATCTTTGATGAATCATATCTAAAAGAAGTTGTGACAAAGAATAAAGAATTCACAGATGAGCAGAAAAGAGATCTTATTGTTGCATCAATAGCTCTCAAATACACACAGTCCAACTCTGTTTGCTATGCAAAGAGAGGTCAGACAATTGGTGTTGGAGCAGGACAGCAGAGCAGAATACATTGCACAAGATTGTCTGGTGAGAAAGCTGACCACTGGAGTTTGAGACAGCATCCTAAAGTACTGAATCTACCTTTCATCAAAGGACTTTCAAGAAATGAAAAGGACAATGTAATTGAGCAGTATCTCAGCGAAGACAGAGAGACTGATTTACTTGATCCTGAGGTGAGCAAGAGATACTTCACTCATCCAATTGAAGATCTTACAAAAGAAGAGAAGATGGAATATCTCGCAGAACTTGATGATGTTGTCATCTCATCAGATGCATTCTTCCCTTTCTCAGATAACATTGAAAGAGCCTACAAATCAGGAGCAAGAGCAATAGTTCAACCTGGCGGCTCAATTCGTGACGACTCTGTTATTGAATGCTGTGATGAACATGGCATGGTAATGGCGTTCTCTCATCTAAGATTATTTCATCACTAGGATATATTGATATGAACATAATGATTGTTGGTGGTGGTGGCCGTGAGGCTGCCATTGCAAAAAAGATAAAAGAAAGCAAAGACGTTGATAAATTATATGTGTTGCCAGGAAATGCTGGAATGGCATCCTATGCAGAATGTGTGGATATCTCCGTTATGGATTTTGATTCAATATTGAAATTTGGTCAGGACAACAGCATTGATTTTGCAGTTGTTGCACCAGATGACCCTCTTGTTGAAGGTCTTGTTGACCTGCTTGAAGCAAATGATATCCGATGTTTTGGACCAAATAAAAAAGCTGCAATAATTGAAGGCAGCAAGAGTTTTTCCAAGCGCCTGATGATTGATCACAACATTCCAACTGCTTCTTTTGCTGAGTTCACAGACTCTCAGAAGGCAATAAATTACATCAAAACTCAGACCTATCCTTTGGTCATAAAAGCCGATGGATTGGCTCTTGGAAAAGGTGTTGCAATTGTTGATAACTTTTTAGATGCAAAGAAGACTGTGATTTCTTATCTAGATGATCACAAGTTCAATCACAGCAGTGATAAAATAATAATTGAAGAATTTTTAGAAGGACCTGAAATATCACTTCTTACATTCACCGATGGTAAGACACTCATTCCAATGGTCTCCTCAATGGACCACAAGAGAATAGGTGATGGTGATGTTGGTCCAAATACAGGTGGAATGGGTGCCATTGCACCCAATCCATATTACACTCCAATGGTGGAAGTTGAATGCATAAGAAAGATTCTCTATCCAACAATTCTTGCTATGAACAAAGAAGGCAGAACATTCAAAGGCTGTCTTTATTTTGGCTTGATCCTGACAAAGCAGGGTGTGAAGGTCATTGAGTACAACTGCAGATTTGGAGATCCCGAAACTCAGGTTGTTCTTCCTCTTCTGAAAACAGATCTACTTGAAATAATGATGGCAACTAGAGATGAAAGATTGAATGAAATTGAAGTTAAGTGGGAGTCTAAGTGTGCAGCAAATGTAGTTGCAGCAAGCAAGGGCTATCCAATAACAAGTACAAAAGATCTTGAAATTGAAGTAAATGACATCAGCGATGATGCATATCTTTACACAGCTGGCGTCAAAAACAACAGCGCAGGTCATTTGGTCACAAATGGTGGACGTGTTTTGAGCATCACCTGCATAGCTGATGAATTGAAAGATGCAATTGATGAGTGTTACAGAAACATGAGTCAGATAGATTTTAAAGATAAAGTTGTCAGATCAGATATTGGTCATAGAGCACTTGAATATTACAGAACAAAATAATAAATGCAAGAAGCAACCATTTAGGAGTTTTAGTATGGTATATAGAGTATTTGTAAGCAAAAAATCTTCAGCTAATGATGATCTTTTGAGAGAAGAACTGAACAGTTCACTTCAATGCAACATTGAAAAGTTAAAGCGTTATTATGGCTACAGTGTTGAGGGAATCGATGAAGAGCTGTTCAACAAAAGCATCAATCAAGTTCTTTGTGAACCAAATGTAGATGATGCAACATTCGAATTACCAAAATCAGATATCATGTTTTCTGTAGAGCTTTTGGATGGCCAGTTTGATCAGAGATCAGACAGTGCAGCATCCTGCATAGCTCTTCTTGGAATGAGATCAAAACCAGCTGTAAAGAGTTCAACAGTTTATTGCCTTGATGGAGATATTGATGATGAGACATTGAGTGAGATCAAGGATTATTTGATCAACAGTGTTGAGGCATCAGAGGCATCTCTTGAACTGCGCGATACTCTAGCTTTGAATATAGACAAAGTAACAGATGTTGAGATTCTAAATGGATTCACATCTTTAGATAAAGAGGGCCTGAATAAAGTTCTTGATGATCACTCTCTTGCAATGGATATTGATGATATCACTCTATTTCAATCATATTTCAGAGATGAAAACAGAGAGCCTACAATAACAGAGCTCAAGGTTGTTGATACATACTGGAGTGATCACTGCCGTCATACAACATTCAACACTCATCTCAATGATATAACAATTCTTGATGATGACATAAAAGAGACTTTCAATGATTACCTTGAGGTAAGAAAGAACCTTGGCATAACAAAACCAATCACCTTGATGAATCTTGCTACAGTTGCTGTAAAAGACCTCAAGAGCAAGGGTTACCTTGCAACCATCGAGGAGAGTGAGGAGATAAATGCCTGCTCAATCAAGATCAAGGTCAATAAGGATACTGGTGTGGAAGATTATCTTCTTCTGTTTAAAAATGAAACACACAATCACCCAACAGAGATAGAACCATTTGGTGGTGCTGCTACCTGCATAGGTGGAGCAATCAGAGACCCTCTATCATCTCGTGCATATGTATATCAAGCAATGCGTCTTTCTGGTTGTGGTGATCCACGTGAGGCTTTTGAAGATACAATGGCAAACAAAATGCCACAGAGAAAGCTTGCAATTACATCAGCAGAAGGCAACAGCAGTTATGGTAACCAGATAGGTCTTGCAACATCTCTTGTGGATGAATTCTACAGTGATGGTTACAAAGCAAAGCATCTTGAATTGGGTGCAGTTATTGGCGCAGCTCCTATTGATAATGTAGTCAGAGAGCAGCCCTGTGAAGGCGATGTTGTGATTCTGCTTGGTGGTCGTACAGGTCGTGATGGAATTGGAGGAGCAACAGGCTCATCAAAATCTCACGATAAATCAAGTCTTGCATCATGTGGAGCTGAAGTTCAGAAAGGTAATGCTCCTGAAGAGAGAAAGCTTCAACGTCTTTTCACAAAGAAAAATGTGACAACTAAAATCAAACGCTGCAACGACTTTGGTGCAGGTGGTGTCTGTGTTGCAATTGGAGAGCTATCTCCATCTCTCAGCATAAAACTTGATAAGGTTCCATTGAAATATCTAGGATTGAATCCAACTGAAATTGCCATAAGTGAATCTCAGGAAAGAATGGCTGTTGTTGTGAGAAAAGAAGATGCAGAATTCATGATAAATGAAGCTCGCATTGAAAATATTGAAGCAACTGAGGTTGCTGTTATAACAGACTGCAACACACTTGAGATGACTTACAATGAAGATGTTGTTGTGTCACTTTCAAGAACATTCTTAGATACAAATGGTGCAAAGAAAGAAGCTTCCGTTCTTGTTAAAAAAGAAAATCAGCTCAAAGAGGTTCCTTTCTACTATACTCTAGAAGAGACTCTCAAGAATATGTATTCATCACTTGATTTCTGTTCAAAGAAAGGCCTTGCAAGTAGATTTGATTCAACCATTGGTGCTTCTTCTGTATTGATGCCATTCGGTGGTAAGTATCAAACAAGCAGTGAGCAAGCAATGGTTGCAAAGATACCACTTCAAAGTGGTGAGACATCAACAGTTTCAATAATGAGCTATGGATTTGATCCAAAACTTCTTGAAGGCTCTCCTTTTGCAGGGAGCTATCTATCAGTTCTTTCATCAGTTTCCAAAATAATGGCAACCGGTGCAAAGATGGATGATGTCTATCTATCACTTCAGGAGTACTTTCCTTCATTGAAAGATGACAAAGAGAAGTGGGGAGCTCCTTTTGCAGCTCTTCTTGGAGCTTTTAAAGCTCAGGAAGAATTGAAGGTAGCTGCAATTGGTGGTAAGGATTCAATGAGTGGTACATTCGAAAATCTAAGTGTTCCAAACACTCTTGTATCATTTGCTGTTTCAACAGGTGATGTTGAAAGCATCGTTCCATCAGTGTTCATGAAATATAACTCACCACTGTTTGTACTTCCAATTGGAGATACAGAGCAGAGAGAATATTTTGAGAAGATTGAGAAGGTGACACACAGCAAGACTGTTCTATCATCATACTCTCTGACACGAGGAAAAATTGCAGGTGCAATCTGTTCGATGTCCATGGGAAATAGAATTGGAGCAGTTGTGGATCCTGAAGTTGATCTGTTTGGTTACGGAGTTGGTTCAATCCTTTTTGAAGTCGAAGACCTAGAGAAGTTTGAAGAGCTGATTGAAGAGTTGAATATGATGGCAATCAATGTTGGTGAGACAAGCAAGGATTACAGACTGTGCTACCGAGATGAGGAGATAGACCTAAAAGAGATTGAGGATCTATCATTCAATGTTCTTGAATCAGTATATCCATTGAAAGCTCATGAGAATGAAGATATATGTGAGACATTGTCATATGAAGCTAAAAATGTAGCAGTTGCAAAAATTAAGGTTGCAAGACCTAAAGTTCTCATTCCTGTATTTCCTGGAACAAACTGCGAGATTGATAGCATAAGAGCTGTTGAGAGAGCTGGTTTTGACAGCGAGTATGTGATCATCAACACAATGGATGCAGAAGGTCTTACAGCGAGTGCAAAACGCTTTGGTGATAAACTCAATGATTCTCAGGTTCTCTTCATTCCTGGTGGTTTCTCCGCAGGTGACCAACCTGAGGGAAGTGCTAAATTCATTGCAAGTTTCTTGCGATCTCCACAGATCAGTGAGAACCTCACAAAATTGATTGATGAAAGAGAGGGATTGGTACTTGGTATCTGTAATGGATTCCAAGCTCTGATAAAATCAGGATTGCTTCCTTATGGAAAGATAAGAGACCTTGATGAAACAAGTCCAACTCTTACATACAATTTCATATCACGACACCAATCTTCTCTTGTTAGAACTCGTATCTCATCAACAAAGAGCCCTTGGCTATCATCTTATGAAGTGGGAGAGACTCTTACTGTTCCAATCAGTCATGGAGAGGGACGTTTTGTATGTGATGAAAATTACTACAGAGATTTAAAAGAGAATGGTCAGATCTGTCTTCAATATGTTGATTTTGACGATAGAGCATCCTCTTCAATCCAGTTCAATCCAAATGGAAGTGTTGGTGCTATAGAGAGCATATGCAGCAAAGATGGAAGAATTCTTGGTAAGATGGGACACACTGAAAGATGTCAGAAGGACCTCTATCAGAACTATCCACTTTATGAAAGTGATTCCAGATTGTTTGAAGGTGCTTTAAAATATTTTAAATAACGATGAGGGATATGGGAATCAGATATGATTCCCATATCTGCTTTTTCACTACTTCAGTCAAGATATTTTGATAGGTCTTGCATCACATGTTCCTGTATATTTGAGGCTGATTCCTTGGCATATTTTGTTGATATACCAATTTCATCTGCAACTTTCAAAATATCTTTCAATCCTGGATTTTTACCCTCACCTGCAACAGTCGTGGCATGCTCTCCATACATAGTTGAGCTTTTTGTCAGGTCGTAAGCTGGAGAGAGCTTCCAACATCCATCGTATATGAAAGAGAAGTTCTTGCTGTGGTCATCTTGATTTTGTGAGAATACATTGAAACACATCAAATCAAACATCTTTCTGACTTCTTTTTCACTTTTACATAAAAGCATCGTCAATTTCAGCAGCTGTATGTAATCTAGATTTGGACTTATATGAGAGGTCTCCAATAGAGCAGATACTGAAGCCATATGTATTTTGTTTTTTCCTTCTCTATCAAAGCGTTTTATTCCAAAATATCCATCACAGATTTTTGAGTTGAATAGACGTGTCTCTGGAATTTGAATACCACATTTTCTGGCACACTCAGAATATAAAAATTCCTGCAATCCTATCTCTTCAAAGTCAATGGATGATGGGAATTTAATGATCCATTCATCCCCATCTATTTCTTTATTTATTTTGGGGTACTTTCCTCCTGTTGAACCTCCACTTTGAAATAGATAATCTAAATCATTGGATTCTTTGTTCTCAAGAATCAAACTGCATTGTTTTGATAGAAAATCCAAATCATAATCTTCGGTTGCCGCCATTTGAAAGCTGTCTTCAGGAGTGTATTCAAGGGCCCCAATACCTTCTTTACCCACGATTGCAAGTCTATCAATCTGTGAAATTTGGTTTGGCTTTATTCCACTCTTGAGCAGCATCCTATCCACCAGCAATCTTCCCCAGCCATCAGGTAGGCTATCGTTAAATATACCAAATAATCCAGAGAATGGTGTGAATTCTGGTGTGTATATTTTATTTGACAGTGGTAGGGATAGATGACTGATTGCAAATCCAGTTTTTATCCAGTTTTCATTGTATTGAAAGCTTACTTTATGGTCTTTATATACAAGAATACCCACTGGTTCATCTTTAAAATGAACCATCAATTTATTGTTATTCATTCAACATGTCCTCAATATTTGTATAGTAGGGAGTGGTGAAAAGCTTCAATAATTCATCTTCATATTCCATTGCTCTTGATAATTTAACCAAGCTCTTGAGCGAGATCTCTCCACTCTGTTCAAACTTTTTGATACTTGGAACAGGGACGCCTGAGAATTCAGAAATCTGTCTCTGAGTTAACTTGTGCTCTTTACGTCGCTTTGCAAAGTTTTTAGCTATCTTCTTTTGAATATCTGGAGTGGTCAATACCAATGAATCTATATTTATCATAGATGTATTATATATTCTTATACTAAATAAGTCGACTAAGGATATTATAGTATTCTTATATTTTATTATTGAGCAAAAAAGATATCATTATATCCCTAAATTTTTGAATTCTTAGGTCTCTTAGTTCCTTTTTTTATTGATCTCTTACAGATATAATAGAATACGAAATTGCTCTTTATGTACCTTTCATCGATTGTAATTGAATGTACATGTCTGTTGCAATTATGTTGTTTTTTTAGTTTTTTTAATTCTAACTATTTTTATCTGCAACAAGATTTTATCAAAAGGTGAGAATTACACAGAGATGTAAGATTTGTTCTGTTTTGTGTTACAAATGAAAAAAAGTGTAAATAAATGAGGTTTTTTGTTAGTAAACATAAAAAATGTTATTTATTTGACTTGACAGAAACCTATAAACTGTTTGAATATCAAGACAAGGACTTTATTGATTTTTCTATATTTTTTGTTGCTGAAAATTTAAATTGGTTGCATTGATGCTTTATTTCATATGTTTTCTTCAGATTATGAATTTTGCCTCATTTTTTACCATGAATTGATGATTTTTTTTTGATATTTGGTCTGTTTTAATATTGATATAGAAAAACACAATTTGCATCACGTTTTCACTTTCATAAAATTATGATAGTTAATTTAAGTCGTATTAATTTATTACCATAAGGAGTTGTGGAAAGAATGGAAACAGAAAAGAAAAGTAAGAATTTTATGAGTTGGTATTTCGACTTTAATCTTCTATACAGAATTTTAATTGGAATGGTATTGGGTGCTGTTCTCGGATTGGTATTCAGAGAAAAGATCTATTGGATTGCGCCATTTGGAACTCTGTTTGTAAGATTGCTCAAAATGATTGTTATGCCAATCATCATATCAACCTTGATCTGTGGTGCTGCTTCTATAAGCCCTGCAACAGTTGGAAAGATAGGAACAAGAGTTGTTCTTATATATCTGGTAACATCTGCCTTTGCTGTATGTATTGGTTTGCTATCTGGATTTATTTTTCAACCTCAGGCAGATCTATCAGGTTATGCACTATCTACCGTAGCCGGTAAGGATGTGGCTTCCATGTCCGTAGTTGATACATTCTTAAATATTGTACCAACCAATGTATTCCAGGCTGTCAATGATGCTCAGGTCCTTCCTGTTATTTTCTTCTCTATTTTATTTGGTCTTGGTGTATCATATTTAATGGTAAGTGAAGATGAAAATCTTAAGAAATCTGGAAAAACAATTTTAAATTTCTTCACTGGTGTTTCAGAAGTAATGACAAAAATGGTTACAGGAATAATGCAATATGCTCCAATTGGTGTTCTATCATTGATTGCAGTTGTTTTTGCAAAGCAGGGTCCTAAAGTAGCAGGTTCTCTTGGAGTTGTAGCTGCTGCAGCATTCAGTGGTTATCTTCTTCAGATCATCCTCGTATATATTGGAATGGTAAAAATCTTCGGTTTGAAACCTGGCAAATTCTGGCATGAAGCTAGAAATCCTTTTGTAACTGGACTTGGAACAAGAAGTAGTTACGGTACTCTTCCTGTAACAATGAAAGCTGCTGATAACCTTGGTGTTTCAAAAGATATCTACAGTTTCTCTCTTCCATTAGGTGCTACAATCAACATGGATGGAACTGCAATCTATCAAGGTGTATGTGCTACATTTATTGCTTTGACTGCTACAGGTGTTGGTCTAACTGCAGGACAGATGGGAACCATCGTTATAACTGCAACACTTATTTCAATTGGTACAGCTGGTATTCCAGGTGCAGGTGCAATTATGTTGCTTATGGTACTTGATTCTATTGGTTTGCAGGTAGAAGCTGGAACAGCAGTAGCTGGTGCTTATGCTATGATTCTTGGTATCGATGCTATACTTGATATGGGTCGTACTGCTCTTAATGTTACAGGTGATCTTGCATCAACAACATGTGTTGCAAAATCACTTCATGAGATTGATGAAAGCAAATGGGATTAATCCTATTTGTTATTAAATAAGATTTAAATCACCATTATAAAAGATGCCTCCAGGGGCATCTTTTATTGTTACGTTTGGTTTTTATTTGAACATTGAATTGAGTGCAACCACTGCAGATTTGAATGCAAGAGGAATCTTATCAATGTCTTCAGATTTCTCTAGAGGATGAAGTTCAAATCCCTGTATCTCATTGCTATCTTCTGCCTTCAATTGAGATAGAAGTCTGTCTCCATCACTCTCTTCAAAAGTTGCCTTGAAGAAAATATCACAGGTCACATAATCTATGTCTTTGTACTGATAGTTGTTTGTCGCACTTGTCAGATATGTTATAGATTTAGGAGTCATCCCAATCTCTTCATGGCATTCTCTGACAGCTGCTTCTTCTGCAGATTCTCCTGGATCAACAAATCCACCAGGAACAGCTAAGAAACCTTTTCTTGGCATCTTTCCTCGTTTTACAAGTAATATGTGGTCTCTGTTATTTTTTTTGATTATAGCCACAAGACCAACTGCTGCTGCAACGTTGTTGTAAAGAGATAAACCACATTCGCTGCATGACCACTTACGGTTGTTCACGTAGCTCAATGTTTCCTTTCCACAATTTGGACAATACTTCAATTCTTTCATTATCTTTGATATCTCCACTTTTCTTTAATGCTTACATTATAGTGCAAAATTCAAAGTTATTGTAATAAAAATCTCATATCTTTCGATATGAAATCAGTTGGCCTGTTGTCAATTCTCTTTTATATATGCCGTTCCAAGATTCTCCGGTACATTGAATTATTTCCTTGTAATTGTTATAACCTTTTCTCCATCTATAATAGATCTCTATCCAAGCTTTGAGATGTACAGAGATTTACTTTAGAGGGTGAAATGAATTTGAATTTATTCAGTTTCCTTTGCTGTTGTCAATGAAGTGAAGAGCTTCTTAGCTCTCTTCTCTATAACAGTATTTTCTTCATTGAAAGCAATTTTCTTGAGCTGCTCAATTGCACCCTTGATATCTTTTTCTTGAAGTAGGAATAAGGAGGAATAGTATCGTAAGGTTTCAAGGTTGAGATTGTTGCCACCTAGCTTTGTTATCTCCCAGAGAGTGTTCACCTCTGAAGAGTTCAATTTCTCTCCACGTGATATCTTGAGCTGAAGTTTCTTCTGCATCACACCCATATTTGTGAGGAAAGTCTTCTTTTTAGCTTTCTTTCCACTCTGCTTTATATGATTTTGAAGATCTTCAATGTCTTCATCAAGACCTTCATAATTTTCTTCTATAAGTCTGTAATTTATTGAATTGCTCAGAATGAGATATCTATCTGATTCTTTCTTCAATGATGCATTGAGCTCATCAATTATTTTATGTGCATCACTGAAAAGTCCCTCATAACAAAGAGCGTTGGCTTTATGAAGCAAGACAAGAGTTCTGACCTCATTGTTCACTGCAGTCAGATCAATTTCTCTGTTGACATCTTCAATAAAAAGAGCCGGATTGCATTCTCTGTATAGAACATTTAAAAGACGTCCAACTTTAGAATCATCTCGACGATTCAATAATGTATTTGATAAGACAACCAAGAAAACTGCAATTATGGCAACAGCAGTTGATGCTTGAAGAGGACTTCTCGTTGAGAAAGCAATGCCTGTATATATTGCTGCCAGTGCAATATCGATGGTATATAGAATTTTTCTAAGTTTCATGTTTTCTGTAAAATATAAGTTCATTTCCAAATCCTCGTTTTAGCAGAATAAAGGTCCGCTTGCAAACTTTCAAGAGAAAACTATATAAAAATCAAGCATACTTGAAAAAAACACATTGTTTATTACAACATGTATTTGTGCATGCGTTTTCTAATTGTTTCCATTGAATGATTTTATATGTTGTTTATAAATATGGTGGAACATTTACTGCAATAAAGTGTCATGAATTGTAAAAAAATTAGATTTTGCGAAATTAAATAGCACATATATCACTATTAATTTATTGAAATATTTATTATCGTAATTTTATGAAAAAGAAGGCTCAATCATAAATTTTGTGGGATTTTAGATATTTTATTTGCAGATGGATTTCTTACATAGCTTTTTCTACTTGCATCAAATAGTTTTAGAAAGAAATATTCATCATCAGA
>JALNVT010000056.1 GCA_023231265.1 Sphaerochaetaceae bacterium | reverse complement strand
TGGACTGTCTATCTTTAAATTCTTTGCAGGTTTTTTCGGACACAGCAGTGCCTTGATTTCTGACTCAATTCATTCTGCATCAGATGTTTTTTCTACAGTGATTGTCATCATTGGCGTCAAGATAAGTGGAAAGGCAGCAGATGAAGGACATCAGTATGGCCACGAAAGATTTGAAAGTTTGGCTGCAATTCTTCTTGCTATATTTTTAGGACTCACAGGACTTGGTATTGGTTATGAAGGTCTGAAAAATATTTTAGATGGCTCCTATCTACTTGCTACCCCACCAACTATAATAACTGTTGTGGCTGCCACAACATCAATTGTCATAAAAGAAGCTATGTATTGGTACACCCGTCATGGTGCAAAGAAGATCAAAAGTGATATCTTGATGGCAGATGCATGGCATCACAGATCTGACTCTCTCTCATCAATAGGTTCTTTAATTGGTGTAGTTGGAGCAAGAGCTGGCTATGAGATTCTCGATCCAATAGCTGCCATTGTTATATGTTTCTTCATTCTCAAGGTTGGATACTCTATATTCAAAGATGGAACAAATAAAATGGTGGACACTGCCCTATCTCCTGAGCTGACCTCAACAATAACAAGAGAGATAAAAGAGACAAAAGGTGTCATAGATATTGATGCCATGAAGACAAGACAGTTTGGTAATAAGGCTTACATCGATGTTGAGATCTCAGCATATGGCGAGTTAACTTTGAATGAAGCTCATGATATTGCAGTTACTGTCCACAACAAGATTGAGAGGTTGCATCCTGAAGTAAAGCACTGCATGGTTCACGTCAACCCAAAGATATATTGATAATTAGTTATGCCCTGCAATTGATTGATAATAGAAACTCCTGTAAGATTAGGTTCCCGCAAAAGAAACATACCAGTAATATCCTGAAAGCCATTTTGCAAATATTTTAACGGAGAAATCTAATGAAGAAATACAAAAGAATTTTCACTATCGTAGTTGATTCAATGGGTGTTGGTGAGTTAAGTGATGCAGCAGCATATGGTGATGTAGACGTAAATACATTGGCTCATATTTCACAGAGCGTTGATACTTTCAATATTCCAAATCTACAGAAATTAGGTCTAGCTAATATTACAAAGTTGAAGCAGGTGGAACCTGTTGAGAAGCCTTTGGGTTATTACACAAAACTTAAAGAGATGAGTACTGGTAAGGATACCATGACAGGTCACTGGGAGATGATGGGACTTCACATCACAACTCCTTTTCAGACTTTCACAGATACAGGGTTTCCTGATGACTTGATTGCTGAACTTGAGAAAAGAACAGGACACAAAGTCATTGGTAACAAGAGCTCTTCAGGTACAATCATTCTTGATGAACTTGCTGAAGAAGAGATTGCAACAGGCAACATGATTGTCTATACATCAGCTGATTCCGTTCTTCAGATCTGTGGTCAAGAGGAGACATTCGATCTCAAAGAACTTTACAGATGCTGCGAGATTGCAAGAGAGCTCACACTTCAACCACAATGGAAAGTTGGTAGAGTCATCGCTCGTCCTTATCTTGGAACAAAGAAAGGTGAGTTCAAAAGAACTGCCAATCGTCATGACTATGCGTTGAAACCATTCGGAAAGACAGCTTTAAATGCTCTTGAGGACAGTGGATTTGATGTGATATCTGTTGGTAAGATATCTGATATATTTGATGGTGAGGGAATCACAGAATCAAACAAATCAAAAAGTTCAGTTCATGGAATGGAGCAGACAATCGATATTGCAAAACGTGATTTTGAAGGATTCTGCTTCACAAATCTTGTTGATTTTGATGCTCTTTGGGGTCACAGAAGAAATCCTCAAGGTTATGCAGAAGAGATTGAAAGATTCGATGTAAAACTTGGTGAGATGCTGGAAGTATTGAATGATGATGATCTTTTGATCATAACAGCAGATCATGGAAATGATCCAACCTACACAGGAAGCGATCACACAAGAGAGCACGTTCCATTCATTGCTTACTCTCCTTCTATGAAAGAGACTGAGGAACTGCCTGTTCAGGACACATTTGCAATCATTGGTAGCACTGTTGCTGATAACTTTGATGTCAAAATGCCAGAAGGTACAATTGGTTCATCTATTCTTGATTTATTGAAATAACAGTTTCTAATTTTGGCTATAAAAAACTCTGAAGGTCTCAAAATCTTCAGAGTTTTTAATTTTTTGGAGGATGAATCTATTATTCTTTAACAGATCCTGCTAATAGTCCCTGTACAAAGTACTTACCCAAGAATATGTAAATACACAATACTGGAATAGCTGAGATAATTGCACCAGCCATTGAATCATTCCAAGCAACTGCCTGTCCACCAGCCAATTGTGATAGACCGACTGTAATTGGATTTGTTTCCTGACTTGTCAAACAGATGGCCCACAAGAATTCATTCCATATCTGAGTGAACTGCCAAATACCAACAACTACAAATGAAGGAACTGATAAAGGAAGAATCAACTTTGTGAAGATGGTGAAATATGAAGCACCATCAATTCTACCTGATTCCAAAATTGAGTTTGGTATTTGATCATAGAAGTTTCTAAACAGCATTGTTACAATTGGAATACCATAAACAACATGGGCCAAAATCAAACCATTCAGTCCTGCCATATTCAATCTTCTCAGTGTATCAAACAGAGGGATAAGAATGATCTGGTAAGGAATGAACATACCAAATAGCATCAATGTGAACACAAGCTCACTGCCTTTGAATTTATTCTTACTGAAGATATAACCATTTATAGCTCCTACAAATGCAGATATAACTGTACCTGAAATTGTCAGTACAAAACTGTTTCTTAGATAAGGAGCCAATTTTGTGATTGCATGCTGATATCCAATAGCTGTTGGGTGTGTTGGAAATTTCCAAGCTGTCAACAAGTTGATATCGGCTCTTGCTTTCAAAGAGGTTATGAATGCCATGTACATTGGAACCAAGTACATCATGCATATCAAAATCATGACTACATAATAAATTATATGTTTTGTTTTTCTACTTTTACTTGTACTGGCCATTATTGTACCCTCTCTTTATGTGAATGAACCATATATGGGATAATAAACATTGCTGCAAATAAGAACAGTATTACAGCCATTGCACTACCTAGTGCAAGTTTATTAGCTCTAAATGTCGTTGTGTACATTCTAACTGATGGGTGACCAGTGAATTCGTTATCTGTTCCTGCCATTGCGTAGATCAAGTCAAACATCTTCAATGAGATATGAGCCATGATAACAACTGCACTCATTGTGATAGGTTTCAAATTAGGAATTGCTATTTTCCAATAGTAAACAAACTCATTTGCTCCATCAAGTTTTGCACTCTCTTTGATGCTTCCAGAGAGTCCTCTGAGTCCTGCAAGATACAGTGCCATTGCATATCCTGAATACTGCCATGTACCTGCAAATAAGATACCCAATGTTGCAAGATTGAATCCATGCATCTCTTCATCAGAAAGACCTGCAGGAAATAATGGTTCAATTAAAAATGCAAATACAAGAAGTGCTGCTATCACAATGATGTTCTTTTTGATGCCTTTCTTATCTTGACTTGCGATTGCACTTATCAAGAATACGACAAACAATAGAGCAACTAGAACTGATAGTACCTGAAGAACATTCTGCCAATTGAATGACCAGATCTGTTTCTTACTGCTGATCCATTGAAATGTTCCTTGATTCTTACCAAACCATGTTGGAATGGCATTCAAGCCACCTGAAGGTGCCAACAGCCATCTCCAAACGGTACCACTGACTATGAAAGATAGAGACATTGGATATAAAAATATGGTTCTATATATTCCTTCATGTTTTATTGGTCTATCCAAAAGGATTGCCAATAGCAGACCAACAATCAGAGTTCCAGCCAACAGAAAGACTGTATAGAATACAGTGTTTACAAGATCTTGTCTGAATCCTTTGTTCATAAAACTCGTGAACAATGATTTATAGTTATCAAGTCCTATGAAATTTTTTACGGGTGTTGCACTCATTCCCTTCCAATCTGTCATTGATGAATATATTGTATTTCCTATGAATCCGTATACAAATATAGCTACAAGTATGATTGATGGAAGTAAAATCAAAACAGAGTACAAAGTTTCCTTGCTGTTTTTCCTACTCATAATTCCTCCTCAAAATTAAAAGCATGTCTTTTTTAAGTAAAAGCGGTTCCTAAATTGATAGAAACCGCCATTTAAGACTGATACGATTATTTATTAATTCATACCGTTGCTAGCTGCGATTTCAGCACATGCTGCTGCAGCTTGGTTAGCATCTTTAGAACTCATGAACTGTTCAATTACTGAAGAGAAGTCATTCATGAAGCCTTCATTAGCTACAACACCATGAGCTAGAGAACCAACGATTACATCGTTAGCGAAGTCTTTAGCTGCACTCTGTGAATAAGCACTGTATAGGCTCAAATCTGTATCTGTTCTAGCTGCGATTGAACCCTTTAGAGGGTTGAATGCATCCTGTCCAGATTTAGATCCACATTCTTCTACCCAAGAAATAGCTGCATCAAGGTTCTTACAACCTAGAGGAATACCAAAGCTATCTGATAAGAATTGGAATACACCATCAGTTCCAGGAGTATTGGCCCAACCGAAACCTGTTCCAGGTTCTAGACCCAATGTTGTCATCATGTATCCAGCAGCCCAGTCACCATGCCAGTTAAATGCAGCTTGGCCGTTAACCACCATATCTGTTGCTTGTTGCCAAGAAAGAGATGAAGAGTCTTTATTTGTATACATCAACAACTTACCAAAGTTCTCCCAAATCTTTACAACTTTAGGATCAGTCCAAGCTAATTTACCGTTCCATAGATTGTTGTAATCATCAGGGCCCAATGTTGCTAGAGCTACATTTTCCCAGTTTTCTGTTGCAGTCCAAGTCTGTCCCATTGATAGAGGGATGATGCCTTGAGCTTGTAATTTATCAGCTACCATAAAGAATTCATCTAATGTTGTAGGTACTGTTACTCCCCATTTTTTTAGGTTAGCAGGAATGTACCAAGCAACGTTTGATTTGTGTACACAAACTGGAACAGACCAGATACCATCATCAGTACCGATTAAATCAATCAAATCACTTGGGAATGCATCCATCCAACCCTGATCTTCAAATATAGGAGTTAGATCATACATACGATTTGAATCAACCCAAGTACCAATCAATTCTTGTCCAGCATGAACTTGGAATGATTCTGGTGGGTCATTATTCAACATACGAGTTTTTAAAACTGCCTTAGCGTTAACACCACTACCACCTGTGACTGTTGCGTTAATTAAGTTTACATCTGGGTTCTTTCCTTCATAATCAGCTACCATTGCTGCCAGAGCAGGACCTTCATCACCAGCCCACCATGAGAAGATTTCCAAATCTCCGGATGGAGCCATTCCATCAAGAACTAATTTGTTAGCATCAGCAGAGCTTGCCATTGATGCTTCTTGAGCTCCTTGAGCAAAAGTCATTCCCATTGCCATCATTGCAATACCAGCGAGAGCAAAACATTTTTTCATAAAATTCCTCCTGAATTTTTGTTTTATAATTTATTGTTGCATCAATTTCTTTCGCCGTACATTAAAAATCTATCTGAATTTTATTGATTTTTTTAGATTGTCTTTAAATAATCATCAAAATTATTATTTACCTTAACAAGTTTTACTTAAAAATCGTGAGCCATGCATCTTTTTTTTTTGTTGCGGATTGCCATACGAGGGACTACAATAAAGAAATGGAATACACGATAATTTTAGTTGATGATGAAGCTCATGTTAGAACAAGTATCAGAACAAATACACCATGGAAGGATTATGGTTTCACAGTGATTGGTGAGGCCAATAATGGAGTTGAGGCCATTGAATTGGTTGAAGAACTCAAACCAGATGTAATAATCACTGATATCAGAATGCCATATCTTGATGGCATTGATCTAATCAAGCAGATAAGAGAGATTCAACCTACAATTACCATAATAATATTGAGTGGTTACGATGAGTTCACCTATGCTCAAACTGCAATTCACTACAATGTTAAAGAGTATCTCCTCAAGCCTGTGAGCAGAAATGATTTCTGCGAGTTACTGCAGAGAACAAAAAAATTACTTGATGAGAACTATCAGAAAATCAATGACATAAACAAGCTTGAATCGAATTATGAAAGAGCTCTTCCTTTACTGAAGGAGAAGTTTCTTGTCTCACTTCTGACCCCCTCTCATGAGAATGACAACAATGAGTTGATTCAGCGTGCAAAGTCCTTTGATTACAACATAGAAGGTGATCACTTCATGGTTGCAACTGTTGAGGCCAATCAAAATGACAGTCCATTGGTAGCAATGGCCATGATGGAGGTCTGCAAGGAGATTCTGAAGGATAAAGACAACATCTTTCTTCAGTTGGAAGACCAAATTGTAATCATACTTAAGGATGAGAAGATGGGTAAGAATGATGACTTCACATCTTTATTCATAAAGCAGGTATTCAGACAGATCTCCACCCTCAGCTCTTATCTGAATAAATACTTAAAAGGTGGCTCAACAATTGGAATTGGCTCTGCTGTTCATGCACCTTCTCAGATTCATGTTTCATACAGAGAATCATTGATTGCATTGAATTACAAGGCATATCAAGAGAATCAAGATATACTCTACATAAATGATGTTGAGCACATAAATCATCCTGTTATAAAAAAAGACCTCTTTCTTGAGAAGAGAGATGATTTCATCACGGCTTTAAAAGTTGGAGAGAGAGATGAAGTTGAGAGACTTGCTTCAACTTTTTTTGATGATACCTCAGGATTGAATCCAGAAGGACTTCAATCATATCTACTTACAATATTGTCTATATTGGCATCTGTTACCACAAGTTACGGAACATCCCTAGCTCAAATAACTCAGAACAATGAGGAGAAGAATTATGTACAGGAGCTATCTGGAATAAACACAATCAACAAGGCAAAAAAGTGGTTCACAGAGCTCTCTGTTCTGACAAACAGAGCTCTTAAAGGACAGAGAGTCCAGAGTCACATACAATTTGTAGAGGAAGCAAAGAGATACATAGAGGAGCATTACCAGGATACAAACCTCTGTCTTGAAACTGTATGTGATCACCTTGGAATAAGCACTGCATACTTCAGTTCCACATTTAAAAAAGAGACTGGTACATCTTTTGTTACAGCATGCAATGATATTCGAATAAACAAAGCAAAGATTTTGATGAGTGAGACCGATATGAAGAACTATGAAATATCAGAGAGAGTTGGTTTTTCAGATTCCAATTATTTCTCTTTCTGTTTCAAACGTACAGTTGGACTATCTCCTTCTAAATATAGGAATTCAATAAAAATATCATGAAAAAAGAACCTAAAAGTATACATCGCATATTCTCGACTTCTATAATAGCGATCTCAATGATCATTATTGCAGTGATGTCGACTGCTCTGTATTATGGTTTTTCTAAAGTCACCCGCCAGAATGCTCAAAAGAATACGAAGGAAATAATCACTCAGGTGAACTACAGGTTGGGGAGCTACATCACCTCAATTCTTGAGATAAGCAACTATGCATTGGATTTGGATTTTGTAAATGACAAACAGATATCTAAGGAGAAGCTTCAGACAATTGTTAATTCCCGCCACGATATAGTGAGCATAGCTTTTTTCGATTTTGATGGCTCCCCCATTCTGATAAGCGATGACAAACCAACAATCAGCAAGAATGAGATAATAAGACAGGAGTGGTTCTACTCAATAATAAGCAACAAGAAAGATGACTACAACATGTACTTCTCTTCCCCTCATATCCAGCATCTTCTTCCACAGAAATTTCCCTGGGTTATAACCTACTCGCAGAAAATCACATATACAGATGATAGAGGCATAACCCGTGATGGTATTCTCATGATTGATATGAACTTCTCTCTCATAAGTGAGATGATTCGCTCAGCAACGCTTGGTTCGAGTGGTTATCTTTATATTGTTGATGACTCAGGAGAGATTGTCTATCATCCAAAGCAGACCTTGATCTACGCAGGACTGTTTAACGAAGATACTGAGAGCATTGAAAATGTGGTTTTTGGAACTTTTGTTAAAAAATACAACAACAGAGACAGATTGACTGTCATTCAGACCGTCAATGATTGCAAATGGCGATTGGTTGGAATTGCCTATCTTGATGAAGTTACAGAGGGAATGACAACAATAAACCTGCTTGTGATTCTTCTCTCTCTGATATTCGCTCTGCTTTCAATTGTGATTGCCTGGTTTGTTACAAACCATATCACCTATCCAATAAAACAGCTTGAAATGGAGATGGAGAGGTTTGATATTGAGACTGCCAAGCTTTCAAAGCCAATAGAGGGCAGCAAAGAAGTATACACACTATCTGTCACATACATAAAGATGATAAAGAGAATCAGAAAACTGATGGGAGATATTGTGACTGCACAGGACCTCAAGAGAAAGAGTGAGCTTGAGGCACTTGAAGCAAAGATCAATCCTCACTTTCTTTACAACACACTCGACAGTGTGGTCTGGATGGCCGAACAGGATGATACAGAAGGTGTCATCACAATGGTTCAAGCTCTTTCCAAACTATTCAGAGTTTCAATAAGTAAGGGTCATGAAATAATAACAATCAATGAGGAGATTGAACACGTCAGAAACTATCTTCTGATACAGAAGATGAGATATCAGAATTTCGACTTTAAAATCAATCTTCGTGAGGACTTAAAAAATTGTCCAACGATAAAACTGCTTGTTCAACCCGTTGTTGAAAATGCCATATATCATGGAATAAAATATCTGGTGGATCCTGGACTCATAACAATAGATGTAGACAGCCCTGATGAGAAGAATATCATAATAAGTGTCTCCGATAATGGAGTTGGTATGGATGAGGAAACAACAGAATATCTTTTGAAACGAGATAAACCTGATTACCTCATCAAAGATATAGAGAACAAAGAAGGAAAAGGAATTGGTCTTGTAAATGTTCAAGAAAGAATTCAGCTGACCTATGGAAAGGAATATGGTCTGAGGGTTGAATCTGAACTTGATGAAGGAACCACCGTATATATCAAAATTCCAAAGAATGATTCAATTCATCCTTTGAAGGTTGCCCAGAAGGAAGGTAAATAGATGAAGCACATAAAATTATTACTTTTATCACTATTCATGTTGATAGCCATTCTTATTGGTTGCAGCAGGATTGGAGTTTTCAAAGAGATAAAAGAGGAACCCAAGAAGATTGCATTCATAAGCATGAAACAGGGAGGTCAGCTTTGGGGAAATGTTAAGAATGGTGCAAGGATGGCTCATGAGGAGACTCAATGTCTTGTGGATTTCTATGCTCCAATCGAGGAAACAGATAGCTTCTCTCAAATTAAATATCTGGAACAGGCAGCATCTGGAGATTTTGATGCAATCATAATTGCTCCAAGTGATCTGACACTTCTCTCAACAACAGTTCAAAAGGTTCAAAGAAGAGGTGCCAAGGTTCTGCAGATATACAATGAGACAATTGCTTATGATGGATTTGAGCAGTTCAAGATGATGACAGATTTCACTCCCGTTGGTGATTCCATTGCCAATTTTCTAATTGAAAAATCAGGTAACAATCCAATTCATGTTCTGCTTGTGGGCTCACTGCTTCATACATCAGCAGGCTCTCAAACAGAGCTGAGCATAAAACAGAGATTCAAAGACAACAGCAACATCAAATTTGAAACCATCTACTGCTTTGGTGATAAAGAAAGAGCCGAAGATCTTGTTGTGGAAAAACTCAAAAAGAATGAATCTATAAATTTCATAATTGCTCTTGATGAGACAAGTTCTGATGGAATCATTGATGCAATCCACAGCACAGACTCTCACAATGCAAAAATAATTGCCTGGGGAAACTCTCTAAACAACATAGAAGGACTTGAAGATGGATATGTTGATGCAATTGTTGCAATAAATGGATTTGGACTCGGCTACAGAAGTATATATGCTGCACTTGATTTAATTGACGGTAAAGCTATTCCTTCCACTCCATTGGATTTTGCAATTGTCACTAAAGATACTTTCCTAGAAGATAGGAATCAGAGATTGCTGTTTCCACAGCTTCTTTAATCAGAGAGTCTTGCTTTTAGCATAAAAAGACATGAAGTTCTCTTTGGTTACTTTCTCATAAGGTATCCAAACATATTTATTGTTGGTTATCGTGTAGCCAATGTTGTCGCTTGTTGGCTCCTCATCAGATGCCATCACATAAGCCAAATTGAATGCAGCTTTTGCTTGATTGTATGAATCATTCAGAACTGTTCCAAGCAATGTTCCATCTTGTATGGCTTTTAATGCAGTCGACGATGCATCACATCCGACAACAGGAATGTACTTATCTTCAGAGAAATAACCTTCTATCTTGAGGGCATCAATAGCACCAAGCGCCATCTCATCATTGTTAGAGAACACCGCTTCGATATTATCTCCATATTCAGATAGCATGTTTGTCATGATATTTTGAGCCTTAACTCTGCTCCATTGAGCAAATCCTGAATCCAATTTTTGAGATGCAATTCCTTCTTCAGAAAGAGCTTTTATGCAGTATTCAGACCTCTGTATTGAATCTTGATTACCAGACTCGCCTTTCAATATTACATACTGAAGTATTCCATCATTGTTGATGTCTGCTTCGGGATGAGACTTCCAATACTCTGCAACCATCTGCCCCTGCATGTAACCAGAATCACTTGCAATGGAACCTACATAATATACATTTCCAACCCAATAATACATATCAGAAGGATATGGCTCTCTATTGATGAATACCAATGGAATGTCTTTTTTCTCAGCTTTTTTTATGACGGCACCAACTGCACTTCGGTCAACTATGTTCACAATAATTGAATCAACGTCATCATTGAAAAATTCATCAAGTTGGTCATTCTGAGTCAGCTGAAGGCCAAGACCATCACCAAATATAATTTTGGCTTTATCACCTGCTTGTTCAGATATAACAGCTCGCATTCCAGATATGAAAGGATCTTCATATTTATATGCAGCACAGCCAATCACCGTTTCTTTTTTCCCAGAAGAGAAAACAGAAGCAGCAATTAATAAGCAAAAGAAGAGAGTGATAAATTTCTTTTTCATAAGCCTTTTTTTATAATCCTCAGTTGATTGTTATTATATTGTTACATACATTTACCACTATGTTAAGAAAAACATTTATGAGAGTGATTTCAGAAAATCTCTCTCTTTGTTAAAGACTTTCAACTCGATATCTGAGAATTGTTTTGTATTTGTCAGGAGTGACTCTTCTTGTATCAGATAAATATATCTCTCTATGTACAAGACTCCTTATCTTCAAATTGTTTTCAGTTATGAACTCTTTCATAACCGAAAAAGTTTTAGGCTCATCATCGAAAGGACCTTTATGAAGCATCTGAACAGATAGACCATCTTCAATTTCTGTAAGATAGGCCTCACCTAAAAGAGGGTTGTTCTTCTTTTTAGCTATTTCAAAGGCTCTTTGGAACACATCATCATTCACAAAATCTGGCTGTCGTATCATGATGGTATAAAGGAACTCTTCTTTGAGAAGGACATCACTCTTTCGTCCTCTCTCACTCAGATCCCAAGTACCTTCCAAAGGATATACCACATACTCAAAATATCCTTCCGGTGTGTATCCTTTTTTAGGCATCATTCTTATTGCATAGGACAATCCATAAAGGACGGCAATACGATTTGAAAAATCTTCTGTATTGGGATTTCCTTTTCCTTTTATGCATATGTACTTCTGCTTTCCAACTGTTAGAAGTGAGGGCACTGCTTTCTGTCCATAGATATCTTTTTCTTGTTTCTTATATTCATACTTCATGATGTCCTCACTCCCTAATTTTATAATTTTATTTTAGCAATTGGGTCCAAAACTCTGTGCTTACCAACCATCTTATCAACAGCTCTGTGATGTGCATCCTCACAGCCATTCCATGGCTTGTTGCTGTTCTCACTCTTGTATTTCTGAGTCAACCAGAGATTATCGGCTGCTATCCTATCAAGATTTCTCAATTCAAGTTCAGTGATTGATTTAACAAAAGCATTGGCATCTTTAGCATTCAAAACAGATGGAGCTGTTGTAATCAATTCATTGTAGTGATGCAGACAGAACCCTTTTGATTCATCAATAGCTTCTTTAAATTTAGGATCAGTATTCCAAAGCTGAATTATGGTATAGACATATCTATCAAGTCGTGATTTCATCTGAGTGCAGATCAAACAACCTGACTCACGGTTGGTAAACTGAGCAGACAATTCTGCAATTGCTTTCTCTGTTTTCTTACCGGGTTTTACATTCAACACGCCATCAAAAGCTTTCTTAAACTTCTTTCTGCTTTCCTCGAGATATGTATCACATATCAATCCTAAATCCTGTGCTTTTTTGGCATCGCTCAACATCTGAAAATGACTGTTGCAGAAACCATATTCATTGACTCT
>JALNVT010000055.1 GCA_023231265.1 Sphaerochaetaceae bacterium | reverse complement strand
CTTACATTTGGACTTGGTTTACAAGGAGTCTTTGGCTCTCCAATTGGTAAGACTGCTCTTATTATTTTGTCCTTTGGAACATTCAATATTTTTCTCAATGCTTTATTTATTTTTGGCATCTTTATTGGTGCTATTTTAGCCATCTGCTTCAATATCTCTTCATCTGTTATAACCACCAATGAAGTTGTCCAGTTATGCATGCCATATGGAGCTGATGCTGCTGAATTCAATATTGTTTTGATCTGCTCTTTTGTTACTTTTTTATCTGTAAATTTGCCGTGAAATGTATAACGATTTTCAAGAAACTTTACTTAATTCCATAGTTTGCCTCGTTTATTTATTAAATATCGATTTATGGTATTTTTCAAGTACCCAAAAAAAAACATCCCATAATCTATCCTCTACGCTAGACCAATCATGAGATGTTATATATTTTTAAAGAAAAGGTAATATCGTTATGGAGGTAAGACCCCTTCTCGTTCAAACTGACCATAAAATAACAAAAGATAAAAATCTTTTCAACTCATTCACAGTAAATATTTTAATTATTTTTTTCTTTATATTTTAAATTTGCAACATTTATTATTGCTGTTGCTTCACCAGCAACATCTTCTGAGAATGTTTCAATAATTATTCTTTCAATTTCTTTCCAATTGGCATCAACTACCTCCACTTCTGCACAGCCCTTAGGTGTTAGATTCACCTCAGTATTTCTTCCGAGATAATGTCTTTCTACGTATCCAAGTTTTACAAGTTTATCCAAAAAACGTGTTATTGTACTTGGCTTCATTCCAAGCTCCTCTGAAATTTCAGATGGGGTGTGTTTTCCAAGTTTACCAATGGCAATCATTGTAAAACCTTGAGTGGCAGTATAGTCAGTATCTTTAAACGCTTCATCTGCAATTGTGTTCAAATGTCTTGCTAATTGATTGGTTGAAAAATACATGCAATTATCAAATATGCTCATAATGTTTATCCTTATTAATATCTTCCTGGTGGAAGGTCTACAATAAAGTTATTTGTACATACATTTATTGTATGTTCAAGTAATATCAAATATTTGAACATTTGTCAATAAGGTGAGCATTTATTGACACTCAGATATTATTGCTTGCAGTGCAAACATTAATATATTCATCTCCTATGATACAGAATCTCTTTTTTTTGAAAGTTTTGAATATGTAAGACATTCTCTGAAATGAGAACAGAATGAAGATAAAAAAGTAAGGTAGTTTTCCTCTCAACTCAAACAAACCAAGCTTCACCTTCAAATAGTTGTCTGAGAATGTGAGCATTCTCAGACAATGGAAAGAATATATGTAAACAAAGATTTCCAGCTGTCATGATATTCATGATACAAAACGGTATTGATGAACGATTTAAGGAGTGTTCACATCATAAATAGGTCTGTTGATGACAACTGGAGAACTTCATAAAGTACTCCTTTGAAGTTCAAACACACAGTGGTCTGCAGGCAATTGATAATTGAGTAGATCATCATTATTTTCTGCAGAAGAAGAGCTTCAAAGAAGTTTTTTAAAAATTAATAACAACCAATTAAATCGTCAATCAATTGGAGTTAACTCATACATAAATCGTTTTTTTGTCAAACTTATATCAAAAATATGGCTCTTATATTTGAAAACAAAGAGCTCTGCAATATATTTATATACTGCTGAGCACAGGGGGATATTATAAATTAACAATCAAATTTGAAGATGAGGATCATCTCATACGTTAATTGTTGCTTAATAATGCTAAGTTTTTATCAATCAAGGAAATTCTCTGCTTCACACAATCAACAGATCTAAGTGGATCTTCAGGAGTGTTGAATGTGTAATCAATGAGTCTTTCTAAAGTGGTTGATGCAACATGAAGACGAGTATCACTTGATGCATAGTAGATGTAGACCATTCCATCATCCTCTATAATACCATTTGTAAATGCAACATTTGATACATCACCAATTCTTTCCTCACCTTTAGGTGCCAAGAAGTATCCACTTGGTTCAGCAATGACCTTGGATGGATCATTTAAATCTGTTGCAAATACATATATAACATATCTAAGACCAGCAGCTGTATTTCTCACACCATGTGCAATATGAATCCAGCCTCTATCCGTTTTGATAGGAGGAGCGCCCTCACCGTTTTTAGCTTCTGTTATTGTGTGGTATTTTCTAAGAGATGTCATCTTCTCCTCATCAATAACAGCATGAGTTATATCATCACACAGTCCAAATCCTATTCCAGAACCAGATCCTGTTTCAATGAAGCTATCCATAGGTCTTGTATAGAATGCATATTTTCCATCAACAAACTCGCTGTGGAGAACAACATTTCTCTGTTGAGGAGATCTGAGTGTGATAAGGTTATCAAGTCTCTCCCAATTCTTCATGTCTTTTGTTCTGATTATTGCAGCAACAGCTTTTGCAGCCGATAGATCATTCACACTGCTGTCCTTGCTCTCGCTGCAGAAAACGCCATATATGTAACCATCCTCATGCTCTGTGAGTCTCATATCATATACGTTGGTTTCTTCTTCATCTGTATCCTCAATTAGAATTGGTCTGTCATCGAATTTGAAACCATCAACTGGGGAAGAAGATCTGGCAACAGCAAAGAAGCTCTTTCTGTCCCAGCCTTCAACTCGGGCAACAAGACAGTACTCACCATCAAACTTTATTGCACCACTGTTCATGACTGCATTTATTCCAAGTCTCTGCTCAAAGAAAGGGTTTGTCTCACTGTCCAGGTCATACTTCCATATAACTGGTGCATGCTCTGCAGTAAGTACAGGATATCTATATCTGTTATAAAGGCCATTGTAATCATCAGAAATTTCATTCTTTCTATCAATAAGAGCATCCAGTTCTTCCTGCAGCTCAAAATATTTTTTATTTATCATCATCTAGTCTCCTAATCATTTCAAAGCACATTCTTCCATTGTGATATGGACATTTCCATGGCTCAACTATATCTTTACGGCTTGTTGGTTCTAAGTTCTTATCAAGATCCCAATACCACTCACCACCATCTCTCTTATCAACAACATACTTGTTTATGAAATCAAAAACATCTTCACTGGCACTCTTGGCCCCCTCAACATTCCATCTCTCATATGCATTGTAGAACCCTATGACACTCTCACTTTGAACCCACCAAACATAGGTCTCATCAACAATGCCATTCTCGCATTCATTTACAACACCACCATTATGTTCTCTGGCAATCTTCAATACATTGAGTGCGAGTTCCTTCAAAATAGGCTCTATCTTATCAGTGGACTCATCATCATCAATCAAATCAAGAGCCCAGCCCATGAGCCATGATGTTTCAATATCATGACCATATGAATGAAGGTCCAAAATTGAGCTGTAATCTTTATCAAAGAAAACTTCCTGACGTTTTTTTTCTCTGTTGTAAACATGCTCATCAAAGATGCTGAGAATTTCAATAATTGATTTTCTGACCCTCTCATCATGAGATGCCTCATACAGTCCTGCAAAACCTTCCAAAACATGAAGAAGAGTGTTCATTGTTCTATCAGCGATGACACCATTTTCAGATAGTTTGTCATTGATCAGAGGTTTGAAATCATCTGTGAAAGCTTCAAGATAGCCATCTTCATCACGGCACTTGCTCTCAATCAAATTATATAGGTCTGTAGCTGTTACAAGAGCCTTCTTATTTCCCGTTGCTCTGAAATAGGATGATAGAGCATATATTGCAAAAGCTATGTTGTATGTGTGCTTTGTTCTGTCCAATACTGTACCATCACGACTTACAGACCAGAATATGCCACCATTTATATCATCCAAACAGTGGTCCATCAAAAACTTATAAGTTTTATCAGCCTTATCACGAATCACATCTACATCTCCAACACCCTCGATAAGACAGTTGGAGAAGAACCACAGAACTCTTGAATTGAGAATGCAACCTTTTTCGGCATCCTCAATGTTTTTATGATTGAAATCCACTTGTCCAAAGACAGAGCCAAACTCATCATCATAGCATCCAAGCCAGAATGGAATTATCCTGCATTCAACCTCTTTTTTAAAATCAGAAGCTCTCATATCTATCTTCTTCCTATCTCTGTTTCTGCATCTCCAACTTTTGAATTGTCTTTGATAAAATCAATGACCTCATCCACAGTTGTGAATGCCAAAGCAAGATTTGTATCAGCTGCTCCATAATAAAGAGCAATTCTTCCTGTAGCTGCATCACATAGAGTTGCACATGGAAATGCTACATTTGGAACAAATCCAGTTGTCTCATAGAGCTCTTCAGGTGTGAGTATGAACTTTTCAGATCTATATTTAACAATGCTTGGATTGTCTATATCAAGAATTGCTCCACCGATAGAATAAACATAACCATTGCATGTGTTTGTAACTCCATGATAAAAAAGCAGCCATCCCTCTGATGTTTCAATAGGTGCTGCACCAGCTCCTATCTTGAGTCCTTCCCACCATGCATCTGTTTTTCCCATAACATGTCTGTGTCTGCCCCAGAATTCCATGTCTTTGGATTGAGATATGAAGATATCTCCAAAAGGAGTGTGTCCACTGTCACTTGGTCTAGATAGCATTGTGAACATGCCATCAATTTTTCTTGGAAAGAGAACTGCGTTTCTGTTGAAAGGTAAGAATGGATTTTCAACTCTGGTGAAAGTCTTGAAGTCCTCTGTTTTTGCAATTCCAATTGCAGCACCATAGAAATCTTGGCACCATATAATGTAGTAGATGCCTTCCACTTCAACAAGACGAGGATCATAAGCATACTTTGGCATGAACAGTTTTCCCTCTTCATCTACAAATTTTACTCTCTCATCTTCAATCTTCCAGTTGATTCCATCACTGCTGTGACCGATGTATATATAAGGTACATTGTTTGTCTCCTCTCCTCTGAGAGCTGAGATGAACTCACCTTTATAATAAATAGCTGCTGAGTTAAAAACACGAGCTATGTTCTTAGCGGGGTTTCTTGCTATGATTGGGTTTTCAGAATATCTCCAAAGAGGAGAGTTCATACTTTGGCTCGTTCTATCCTGCCACGGAATATTGTCTATTTTCTTTTCGTTGATTATTTGATATTTCATTTCTTTTCCTCAGTCGTTTTAAATTTATTAACCTTTAACAGATCCCTGGGTCAAACCACTGTAAATCTGATCTTGTAGTGCTAGGAATATTATTAGAGTGGGAATCATTGTGATGATAACACCAGCACATATTACCTCCCACTGTGTTCCATATGGTCCTTTGAATGCAAACAGTGCTGTTGATACAACCTGCAGGCTCTTGCTCTTCATGTATAAGAATGGAGTGTAGAAATCATTGTAGAATCCAACACCCTTTATTATAACCACTGTTATTATGGCAGGTTGAAGAAGTGGAAATATTATCTTGAAGAAGATCTGAGCAAATGATGCTCCATCCACAATTGCAGCTTCATCAAGAGAGTATGAAATCCCCTCCAAGAACTGCAGAAATATGTAGATTGATATTATGTCTGTTCCTGCAAACAGAAGAATTACAGACAGTCTTGTGTTGTAAATACCAAGACCAACTATTATTTGAAACACACTCATCTGCATTGTGATGCTTGGAATCAAAGATGCAAGAAGAAACAGAAATTTAACAGTCTTTCTGCCTTTGAATTTAAATCTATCAAGGATGTAGGCAGTCATTGTTCCTGTCAGAACTGTTGCCATAATAGATATTCCAACAACTATGAAAGTATTTATAAAACCTCTTGCCATGTTGCCCTGAGTCCAAGCTTTCTTGAAATTATCTAAAAATCCAAAAGAAGAAGGAAGCGAAAGTGGATTTGTTGTAAGAAGTTCTTTATTTGTTTTGAATGCTCCAAATAGAACAACCATCAGTGGAAGAAGAACTACAAGACATGCCAAAATCGTTATTGCATAACGGACAATCTTTATTGATGTACTTTGATCTTTTACGCCATTCATATTATTCCTCCTTTCCTTCGATGAATCTCTTTTGAATCACTGTAATTAGCAAAACAATCAAGAGAAGAACGACACCCATTGCAGATGCAAGACCTATTTTTTTATCTGTGAAAGCAGTATTCAATGTCTGCAGTACGAATGTCATAGATCCTCCGATACCACCAGTTATTATAAGTGGAGCCTCATATACACTGATTGCACCTTTAACTGCCAATATCATGTTCAGCGATATTATTGTTCTTATGTTTGGCATTATTATATGCTTGAACTGCTGCCATTTAGATGCACCATCAATATCACTTGCTTCAAAGAGCTCTCCAGGAATTGATTCAATTGCACCAACGAACATGATCATGTTGTTACCCATATATCTCCAAACTGAGGAGAATGTAAGTGACCAGTTAACCAGTTTAGGATTTCCCAGCCACAGAGGAAGTTTCTCTTGTGGAATTCCCAGTGCTATCAATAAGGCATTCAATGAACCATCACCTTTAAACAAGTAAAGAAATACAAATCCAATTGCAACGCCATTCAATAGAGATGGAAAGAACAGAACACCTTTGAAGAAATTTTTTGCTCTCATCTTATAAGAGAAGATGACTGCAAAATAAAGAGCAACTGCTATCTGAGCAATGGATCCAACGAAGTAATATCCACTGGTTTTGAATGCAGTAAAATAACGGGGATCAGAGAGCAATTTCTTGTAGTTGTCTATTCCTATGAATTTAGGATCTCTGAAACCATCCCATCTCCATGTACTGTATTGAACCATCTTCAACATAGGAATATATGTAAATATCATAAGAAGAATCAGAGGAATTGCTAAAAAGGCACATATTGTTATGCGTCTCTCCATCTCCATCTGTCTCAAAGGACTCTTTTCTTTCTTTTCGCGATGCTTGATCATCTAAGTTTCCTCAATAAGTTATTTTTAAACTGATATATTTTCAATTTAAGTTTGTTGTTGTTTTTTATCTGTTGTTGTTTTTAGAAAACAAACCACTCCAAGCTATTTTTGGATATTTCAGAGTGGTTTATATTTTAATAATTTATTTGAATGCTATTTCTCATTTTCAACTGCAGTCACACCTTCAGCCCATTGAGAGTTCAATTCAGCCATGTAACCTTCAAATGTATCATTTGATACACCGCGTGCAATATCAATTATATGATTCAATCTTTGACCATTATCATATAGAGTCACACCACTTTCAGATTGTACAGCATCAAGAGCACCAAGGTTCTCAGCAGTTGCAGGTTTATCAACAACAAATGTGATGCCATCGAAGTTTTCAAAACCTGCTGGCATTGGATCACTTGCAACAAGTGAGATACCACCTTCAGAGATAGCCCAACCAGAATCCTTTATCATGAAGTCGATGAAAGCACGACTTGCTTCAGGATATTTTGTATGTTTGTTGATACCAAAGCAGTAATCTGTTCCAGCACTTGCATATTGAACACCATTGATGTTGTATGGGAATGCCATATAACCAACATTTTCAGGAGTGTCATCTGCAGCTTGCATCTGACTTATTGCCCAGCTACCTAGAATCATGCATCCAATTTCACCACGGTTCAACATACCTTTAGAAGCTTCCCAATCACATGTTGTAGGATCTGCTTCATTCAAACCATTTTTAACAATATCATAAAGAAGTTTTGATAATACATAATGAGGAGAACCTGGAGCAAATGCATTTTTATCATGTGGAAGAATGTTGTTTTTGTAATTGCCATCACCAGAGATGGAACCAACAGGATGGTCTTCCCAACCATCTAGAGGCCAACCACTGTTTGCATTGGTGTAGTAAGGAATTGCATCAGTATTGTCTTTGATCAACTGAAGATCTTTTAAGAATTCATCAGGACTTGTTGGTAATGTTGTGATTCCAGCTTCTTTGAAAACTTCTTTGTTATATATAACACCTTTAACTGCACAGAAGTTTGCAAGTCCATAAACCTGACCATCATTCCATTTGCTATAAAGATATGATTCTGTATATCCATCATTTTTAACCAATTCATCAACTGTTCCAAGCGAGAGGAAATATTTTCCCAAAACATCTGTAGGAACTGTATCAATGATCATGCATACATCACCATATTCATCAGTCTGCATTCTTGTTGCCATCTCACCAACATAATCTGTAGCTGATTGAACTTCAACTTTTACATCTGGATATTTCTCATTGAACTTAGCAATAAGCTTTGCATATGTTCCATCATTATCTCTATCTGTTCGGTTTGTTAAAAATACGATATCCCCTTTGACTTCTCCAGTACCTGCTGTAGAAGCTGTCTCTTTGTTTCCTTGAGCAAACAAGCATGATGCACTTAACAAAATAGCTAACACAAATGTTAATCTTTTTCTCATCTCCAATCCTCCTATGGATTTTTGTTTTTAATCTGAAATTAAAGTAAATTATCAATACTTTTACCTAAATAACAACTTATTGTTATCTTGTTTACTTAAATTGTCAAGGATAATTTTAATATTATTTAAGTAAATTAAAATATTTTTAGGTAATATTTTATAGCTTTTATTAAGTTATAATAATAATTCATTGTGCTATAAGAAATAAAAAAATACACAGGTATTATTTATATCATCTATAGATACAAATAATTCTTGTGTATTACTTAAATTTTATTAATTACTATATTTATGTTAGCTAATTTATATCAATATATTACTTCACACTATCTCTAACAATTAGCTCAGTTGCAACCACAACTCTTTCAGATGCAACATTAGGATCTTCAATTTGTTTGAGAAGATGGGTCAAAGAGAGCTTGGCCATTCTTTCCATATCAACTCTTACAGTGGTGAGTTGAGGAATGCAATTTGTTGCCCAATGAGAATCATCAAAACCAACGATGGCAATATCTTGAGGAACTTTAATTCCCATATTTCTCAGCTGATTGATCAGCTTGTATGCTGTTTCATCGCAGTTGCAGACAAAAGCTTCAGGAAGCTTCTTGGGTAGATCAAATGAGAGAGCAATTGTTCCCTCTTCATCCCTATCTGGAATTGTCAAATTGTTGTCGATTGATATGCCTTTCATAAGAAGAGCTTTTACATAACCAAGATACCTATCCATGATGGAAGAGGTTGCTGATAGAGTTCCAAGATACCCAATCTCTCTGTATCCTTTTTTCAAAAGATAATTTGTGATTGCATAAGAGCCACCACAACCATCACTTGTAACCGAATCATCATCAAATAAATCCTGATGAAAATCGAGCAATACATATGGAATTTTTTGAGATGCAATCAGGTCGATATAAGGACGAGAGACCTCTCCCAATATTATGATTCCTTCTACCTTCTGATTAGAAACAAACTTTGGTAGTTTTGGAGCATATTCATCTTCACTTGTTATTATTTCAATCAAACCTGTATAGTTCTTCTGAGAACATTGAATCAAAAGAGCTCTCCACATCTCACTGTAAAATGCATTGTCACTGCAGAATCTATCAGCTACAGCAATTCCAATGTAATGCGGTTGTGCCAAACTTGTCCTTTTTTTGTTCTGCTTGGTATATCCCATCTCACTGGCTTTGACTAGAATCTTCTCTCTGACCTCATCGCCAATTCCTTCTTTACCATTCAGGGCTTTTGAAACAGATACAGTACTGATATCCAGCTCCTCTGCTATATCTTTCATTGTCACATTTTTTTCCATAGTAACTCCAATTTTGATGTCTATTTAACAATAATACACTTATTTTAAGTAAAACACAATAAATTTTACTTTACTTTTAATCATTTTTAAGTTATCACAGTTTCATAAAGAGGTATTGATTATGAACAAATTCAAAAGGCCAAACATTCTTTTTATTTACACAGATCAGATGCGATTTGACGCACTCTCCTGCAACAACAGCAGCTCACCCATTGAAACCAAAAACATCGATAGTATTGCCCATAATGGAATTAATTTCAAACAATGCTACACTCAGTCCCCAATATGTGGGCCAAGCAGAGCCAGTTTTTTATCAGGACTCTATCCAAGTGCAAATGGTATTGGAACCAATGGTATATCATACAATGAGAAATTTGATCCAATATGGAAGACGATGAAGCCATATGGTTATGAGACAGCTCAAATTGGCAAGCTTCATTTTCAATCTCATGCAAGAAGAGACCACAGAAATATGCCAAACACATATGGTTTTGATAGAGCCATAATAAGCGATGAACCCGGTTGCTATGATGATTGCTACACCAAATGGGTTGAATGCATTGATGATAAGCAGCTGCCCCTTATTAGAACTCAGTTGCCTCCAGCAGCTGGTCACTGGGGTAACAAACCTAACTACAGTGATGTACCACGAAACACTCATGAACCATATATTTTTGAAGGTGAAGATAGCTTCACCCACTCCAAATTTGTATCAAGTGAGAGTGTCCGTTTTCTGAAGGAAAGAGACAAAAATAAGCCATTTTTTGCAATAGCAGGATTTTATGCACCTCATCCTCCAATCAATCCACCAAAGTCATGTTTGAACAGAGTGGATCTATCAAAAATCATACCTCCTCATGTAGGTGATGAGGATGATATAATGGATGAATTGAAAGATTTAAGTGATGATGATTGGATCAAAATTAAATCATATTATCTTGCATTGACTCTTCATGTAGATGACTGTGTTGGTGAGATTCTAGGTGAATTGAAGGATCAGGGAATTGAAGAGAACACTCTTATAGTTTTCACAAGTGATCATGGGGAGTATCTTGGAGACCACTCAAGAATACAGAAAGGAATGCCAGGTTACGATTGCATAACTCATGTACCACTTCTGATGTCCTACCCTCATAAAATACCGAGAGGAATTGAAAGAGAAGGTCTAGTTGAGGCAATTGATGTTAGCTCCACAATTCTTGATTATTCAGCAATTCAAGCTCCACTTGATATGATGGGAAAAAGTTTGAGATCTCTAATAAACAATAAATCTGTACACCACAGAGATAGTGTTCTGACGCAGCATTTCACTCCTTATGGAATAAGGGAGACAAGAATCAGAACTGAAAAATTCTCTTATTATGCATCAAATAAAAACAAAGAGCTCTTATTTGATTTGGAAATTGACCCGCATGAGTTGAAGAATGTTGCATCAAATCAGAGATACAGCAGCACACTATCTTCCATGAGGTATAAGATGTTGATTAGAATTATGGACTCATCTTGTGCGAACACGGAAATGGAAGCTGAATATTGATAAATTCCTACTTTATAGGTATACTTAAAAAAATAACTTAAGGACAACATAAATGGAAAACAATGAAACATTAAATAATATCTATTCCCGCCGCTCTGTAAGAGAATATAGCAATAAAGAGATACCGCAGAGTGTGATTGATTCTTTGATGAAAGCAGGATTATCTGCACCATCAAATGTAAACAAGATGCCATGGGAATTTGTGGTGGTTGATGATAAGAAGATACTTGAGAGACTTGCAAATGCAACCCTCTATGCAAAGATGACCAAGGATGCACCACTTGCCATTCTTGTTTGTGGGAATATGGAAAGAACACTTCCTGGAGAAGGTAAGGATTCTTGGGTTGAAGACTGCAGTGCAGCAAGTGAGAACATTCTAATTGCAGCACAGTCTTTGAATCTTGGAGCTGTTTGGACTGGTGTATATCCAACACACGACAGAGTAAGAAATGTATCAAAGGCAGCTTATCTTCCTGAACATATAATACCTCTATCACTCATAGTTCTTGGATACCCAAAAAATTTAACCTTTGAAGAAAAAGAACTTCCAACAAATAGAGTTCACTACAATGGATTTTAGGACAAAGTTCATCACATAAATAAAATAGGCCGATAAAAAGTATTTCTAATTTTTATCGGCCTCAATTTTATTCTTTTTCTTATTGGCTAAGCTTCTACAAAACCCATTCTCTTTGAGATCAAATCAGCTGCCTGCTGCACTGCAAGAGCATTAATTTTGAGTAAGTGTTGGTCTTTTATATCCCAGCTTGTGCTGATATCAGCTATGATTTTATTTCTGTAATCATAAATTGGAGCTGAAACACAGATAACTTTCTCTTTGTTTTCTTCAATATCAGTGGAATATCCACGTTCTTTGTTTTCCTCTACAGCTTTCACAAGAGTCTCAACATCAGTTATTGAATGAGGTGTCAGAGAAATCATCTTCCGATTCTTGTACTTCCTTCTGATTTCATCAGAACTGTATTGCATCAAAAGAGCCTTGCCCAAACCAGTGCAATGAAGTGGCAATGTAAAACCAATACCACAGAAAACACCTTCATCAGGTCCACCCTTCTTATCAAGATACATGACATCATAATCATTCTCAACGCCTAAAAAAACAACTTGATTCAGTGTCACTGCAAGATTGTTAAGAATTTGATCAGCTTCAGTTTTCAATTCAAGACTGCCAAGTCTTGAACTTACCAAAGAAACAAATCCCAATCCAACTACGTAAATTTTGGAATTATCCAATTGAGTGACATAATTCCTATCTTTCAATACCTGAAGCAATCTTTAAGTTGTACTTGTAGACAGAGTCAATTTATTACTCAATTCTGTAAGGGCCATTCCTTTCTTAGAAGAAGCCAAAACCTCTAAAATATCAAAAACTCTATCTACAGTCTGTACTTTCTGTTTT
>JALNVT010000054.1 GCA_023231265.1 Sphaerochaetaceae bacterium | reverse complement strand
GTCCTGTCTCACTCTTTTCGATTTTAATATCTGATAAATCAAGTTTACCAAATCTTTCTAAATGATTCAAAAGAATTTCTTCTTTCACTCTGACCTGCTCTTCAACATCAAGATGCTGAAGATTGCATCCCCCACACTGCCCATAAAATGGACAGATAGGTTCAACTCGGTATTTGCTGGCACTGATAATATTATCTAGTTTTGCTTTGCAGTGGGATTTAGATTCTTTGGTGATTGTGATTTCAACAGTCTCACCTTTTAGAGCTCCTGGAACGAAAACAGCTTTGTTGTTCTCAAGTCTTCCAAGTCCATCACCACCTTGTACAACACCATCAATTTTAATTTGCATCAATGAAATCCTTTACGTATGTTTCAACAGTATTCAATGCGCTCTGCCAGAAATCCTTAGAAGAGATATCACAACCAATAGAAGCTGCAACATCACGTGCGCTGTTACTTCCTGTAAGTGATAATAGTTCTCTGTATTTTTCTGCAAAACTGTCGCCCATTTTATCTTTCTGAGCATATACACCTAGAGCAAAAAGCTGTCCAAATGCATATGGATAATTATAGAAAGAGAAATCTGGAATATAATAATGACCCTTAACAGCCCACATCAAAGGATGATATTCTGATAATTCGCCATATGTTTTTTTCTGACATTCAACCATGATGTCATTGAAATCTGATGGAGTCAATTCACTTTCAGCTCTTCTCTCAAAGACCTCTCTTTCAAAGTAGAAACGACAGAGAATATCAACACATACCTGTGTTGTATCTTGAAGGAATGTTTCAATCAAAGCAGTTTTCTCTTTATCATCAGCTTCAGATAGAGCACCTTGAAGTACAATGGTCTCACTGAAGATAGATGCAGTCTCTGCAAGTGTCATTGGATAAGTTCTCAAAAGACTTGAATAAGGCATAACAACGCTATCGTGATAACCATGGCCCAATTCGTGTGCTATTGTAGACACACCATTGTATGTTCCATCAAAGTTACACATAACACGAGATACTCCTGCATCTGGGAATGCAGTATCATATGCACCACCGATCTTTCCAGAACGTGGTTCTGCATCAATCCAGTTGTTTTCAAATGCATTCTGTGCAAAATCTTTCATTTTTGAAGAGAAGCTACCGAACTGTTTCAATATGAAATCTTTAGCTTCTTCATAGCTATATTTTTTAGGTTCAGATGTAATTGGAGCCATGATGTCATAGAATGCAAGTTCGTCCAATCCAAGAATCTCTGCTTTCTTTTTGAGATATTTTCTGAACATTGGAAGATTGTCTTCTAATGTAGAGATCAGTGCATCAAGAACCTCTCTATCAATTCTAGCAGCACTCAAAGATGCTTCAAGATTCTCATATTTTCTGTTTTTATTTAGAGTTATTGTAGCACCTTTTACACCATTTAGAGCTGCAGCGTATGCAACTTTGTTGTTTGTAAGAACTTCAAGTTCTTTATCAAATGCTTCTTTTCTGATCTTTCTATCAGGAGAGAATGCAAAAGATCTGAGATCAGTTACAGTCTGTTTTTTGTTCTGATATTCAACTGTTGTGCTGCTTGCAAGAGCTTCCTGCAATCTTGAGAAAGCTTCACTGCCTGATCTGTTTAAATCAGATGCAAGTTCTTCTTTCTCCTTACTCATAAGATGAGAGTTCTGAATCAAAAGCTCTGATAATACATAATTATATTCGCTAAGTTCTCCACCCTCAGATGTAAGAGCCTTAACTCTATCTTCATTCTCACCTAGGAAATTAAGAAAATCGACATTGGCTTTATTTACGTAAAGAGACAATTCAGATACCTGGTTAACAGATTTCAAACTCTTAGGATCATCAGTTGCAACTGATAAAAGAGCATAGCTATATGCATTGAGTGTTTCATATGTATCTAGAATGCTCTCATACATCTTTATGATCTCAACAACATCTTTATTCTCTTTGATATCTTTTTCAAGTTCTGCACATCTTGCTTTACAGCTTTCAATTGCATCTAAATATTCTTTACTTTCAGGTCCTGGATATATTTCTTCTAAAGACCAATGTGGTAATTGTTCACTCATTATATTCTCCATATTTATATATTTTTATAGAGCTAAATATAGGCACCTCTCAGTAAGAATGTGCCCTTATTCATCTATTTTATTTTTTTAAATTCATCAATGTCATATTCACTGATTTTATTCAATAATGTTCTTCGACTTATTCCAAGCTCTTTGGAAGCTTTTGTTTTGTTGCCTGACCATCTATGAAGAGATTCAATAATTTTCTCTCTCTCAACTTCTTTGAGACTCTTGACCTCAAGAGTTCTTGAGATCTTAGGTTCAGTCATCTGATGTGGCAATCCAACATTATCATCTAGAGTTATATCATCTTCTCTTATCAATGAATCATCGGCAAATAAAAGAGCTCTTTCAATTATATTTTCTAACTCTCTTACATTTCCATAATAGAATCCACTTTTCAATTTTTCAATAGCATTTGGAGAGAAACCAACTACAAGATCATTGTCCATCTCAACTTTAAGACGTTTCAAAATAGAAGCAGCTAGAAGAGGGATGTCCTCTTTTCTCTCTCTCAGTGGTGGTATCTTGATTCTCAGTACATTCAATCTGAAATATAAATCTTCTCTGAAAGTTCCCTTTCTGACCATATCTTCCAAATCTTTGTTTGTAGCTGCAATTATCCTGACATCAATTGGACGCTTTACTGTATCACCAAGACGTTGAACCTCTCTATCATTGATAACAGTCAGAAGCTTGACCTGAAGATCCAATGGTAAATCCCCCAATTCATCTAGAAATAAGGTTCCTCCATTTGCTACTTCGAAAAGTCCAAGCTTTCTTGCAATGGCCCCGGTGTAAGCACCTTTTTCATGGCCAAACAATTCAGACTCGATCAAAGTTGCAGGTACACCACCAATGTTAATTGATTGGAAAGGACCACTGTCTCCAAAAGATTGTCTATGAATCTCTTTAGCGACAACACCCTTACCAGTACCACTCTCACCGGTGATCAAAACATTTGATTTTGTTTTTGCACATCTTGCAATGGTTTTTTTGATCTCTTTCATCTTTGGATCTATTCCAATGAAGGATGAATTTTCAAAAGCAAGATCATTGTCTACCATTTTGGTGACCTTGTATGCCTCAACCATCTTTGTAATTTTTTCAACAAGTTCTTCTGGATTGAATGGTTTTACAATATAATCAGCAGCACCTTCTTTCAGAGCTGATACTGCATCAGTTATCTCACCGTGTGCACTTACCATTATCACAGGAATATCAATTCCCTGATCTTTCATCCATCTGATCAATGTGAGACCATCCATACCTGGCATCTTCAAATCCACAACCATTGCATCATACATCGCTTCACATAACATTCTTTGAGCGGCAAGACCATTTTCAGCACATTCACTGTCTATATCATAAACAGCAAAGAACTGACTCAGGGAGTCTCTTATATTTACTTCATCATCAACTATCAACACTTTCACAACACGTTCTCCTATTGTTATTGTTACTTCAAAGCAATAGGTAATATTACTTCTGCAACTGTTCCCCCACCTTCACGTGGATATAAAATAATGCTTCCGTTTCTCGCAGTAATGAACTGACGAGAGATTGAAAGACCTATTCCACTACCTGTCGTTTTGGTAGTGAAAAATGGATTGTAGATTTTATCTTCTGCGCCATCTGGTAATCCGACGCCTCTATCTTTTACTTCAATTTTTACAGTTTTAGCCTTTGAACCACGACTTACAATGACCTCAACTTGAGGGTCTTCTCCGCTTTCAATTGCATTTTTAACAAGATTTTCAAATACAGATCTAGCCCTATCTGCATCAAATAAAATATTAAAATCATCATCAATAAACAGCTGCACCGGTGTCTCAAACTTTGAAATCAAATCCATGAAAAATGTTTTCAAAGCAATTTTGACAGGAACACCTGTTGGATTGTATAAAAACTCACTGACTTTATCTGTCAAAACCTTGACTCTATCCATCTCTGACTGGATGACCTCAAGATTCTGTTTGTATTTAGGATCTACTTTCAATCTCAAGATAGCAAGCTGAATATTTACGCTGCTCAATGGATTTTTAATCTCGTGAGTCAGTGTCCTTGCAGCCTGTCCTAAATTAACAAGAGATCTTTGTTTTTCGAGGGTCTCTCTGTATCCTCTGTTGTTCATATATATATGATAAATTGCGATGAATACAAGACTCAAAATAATGAGAGTTATCACCTGAAAAGCTCTCATTCTCATACATATCTTATGGTAAGAACTTCCATTCAACACAATATACAGTACATCTTGATACTGCAAGGTAGGTGCCGTAAAGCTCGCTAAATCAACCATTGAATCATCAATTATATCAAGCAACAGCGTCAATCTATTTATATAACGTACATATTCAATGTTACCTGTCTCATCATCATATGTAGCTTTTCCACTGCTGTAATCACCCTCTACAGTTCTAATTCCAGGTGCAACGTCAGCAGATAAAACTCTTGGAACATTTCCAAGCATCAATATATTACGTCCAATATTAGTATAAACACCAACACCAATTATTCCATTCTCTGCAAGTTCATTACTTGCTCTAACGGGATCTTCTTGTAGATGGAAAAATACAGTATTGAAAGATTTTTCAGCTTCAGTTTGAAGTTTCAAATCCTCTCTCTCCTGTAAAGCATTGAACAATACCATTATCAATATGAACAGCACCACATATGCCACTATCAATCCTGATATTACAAAAAATCTTTCTTTTCCATCTACTATTGAATTGTGTTGCTCTTTATTTTTCATTATTTCCTCTATTCATAATTCAAAGCTTCAATAGGATCCAAACGAGATGCCATCATTGCAGGATACCATCCAAAGAAAATACCTACAATCATTGAGAAGCCGACTGCTATTATAAAGGAATTATAAGATAACTTTAAAGTCCATCCAGCGATATTAACCACTGCATAGCTCAAAATACATCCAAAAATTATTCCAAGTATTCCACCAACAAGAGTTAAAGTAAGTGCTTCAACAATAAACTGTCCACGAATAACTGAAGGAGATGCTCCCAACGCTTTTCTAATACCAATCTCTTTTGTTCTTTCTGCAACTGATACAAGCATTATATTCATGATACCAATACCACCAACAAGCAATGAAATACCAGCAATAGCTGCTAAGAATATGCTCAATGAAGCAGTAACTTGTGATGCCATTTTTGCAATCATAGCTGGTGAGAAAGTTTCATAACCATCTGATCCAACGATAGAATCCATAAATTTATTAATCTGATCACTGACAACTTCAGTATCATATCCACTTTTCAATTTAATTATGTATGTAGATACGACCTTATTGTTTATAAGCCTTCTTGAATAAGTATTCAATGGGATATAAACAGAATTATTGTAACTCATTGTATAAGACTGCTCTTTTTCATCTAGAACACCAATAACTTCAAAGGTATGCATGATTCCATCATCACCCATGATGAATGTCACATTCTTTCCAACTGCAGAGCTTTCAGGAAAAAGAGTCTTGGCGATATCAGAGCCAAGTACAACAACCTGATTGGAATCAATGTTCTGCTGTGCAGTAAATCCACGACCAGTGTCAAAAGTAATATTCTGTGTATCAAAATATGTTGATTCACAACCAAGCATGGAACTTGTTGCAGTATTCTCTTTTGTTCTTAAAGTAGCTCTAGAGGACATAACAGGAGATATTGTCTGAATTCCATCTGTTGAATTCATCAGAGTATCGCTGAACTGTATATCAAACACACCCTTTGTTCTTTCATTGGGAGTTGGATAAACAGAAATGATATCAGAACCTCCCTGAGCTAAAGATCCTGTGATATTTTCAGTAACACTGCTTCCTAAATTCAATATAGCAACAACAGCTCCAACACCAATGACTATTCCAAGTAAAGAAAGGGCTGTTCTAAGTTTGCTTGTTCTCATTGCATCCAATGCAAGTTTGAAGTTTTCCCAAAACATCAGTATTCCTCCACTATTTTGCCATCTCTAAGATGTATCTGACGATTGCACATGTTTCCAAGTTTCACATCATGAGTTACAAACACAACTGTTCTGCCCTGCAGATTGAGAGATTCAAACAATTCCATTATTTGCCCACCTGTTTTGGTATCAAGAGCACCTGTTGGTTCATCTGCTAGTATTATTGAAGGGTCTGTTACAATCGCTCTTGCAATAGCAACTCTCTGTTTCTGACCACCAGATAATTCTGTTGGTTTGTGTTTCATTCTATCTTTGAGACCTACAATTTCCAAAGCATCCATTGCCATCTCTTTTCTACGCTTGGGACTTATCCCTGCATAAAGAAGAGGAGTTTCAACATTGCTTAGAGCAGTTTTTCTTCCAAGCAGGTTGAACTGCTGGAATACAAAACCAACTTTTTTATTTCTGATATATGCAAGCTCAGTTTCATTCATGCCTTTTGTACTCTCACCATCAATCTTAATGAGACCACTTGTTGCAGTATCAAGACACCCAATTAAATTCATCATTGTGCTCTTTCCACTGCCAGATGGGCCCATGATTGATGTGAACTCACCCCTGTTGATGTTCAAAGAAACACCATCAAGAGCTTTTACACAGAAATCACCTACCACATAATATCTTTTTACATTTTCTAAATATATTACACTTTTAGACATCATAATCCCTTAGTTAATATTAACTGCTGTTTCTTGCTCAAATGTTTTTGAATTTTCAATCACCACAGTATCACCAACATAAATATCGCCTGATAAGATTTGACATTTATTCTCGCCTAAATAACGAATTGTTACAGGAATATCTTTGATGCTGCCATCAGCCATTTTCTGTTTGACTATAGTTTTATCTCCACTGGTAACAATAGCTGCTTGATCTACTACAGTTATGCTCTCTTCCTTACCGCTTTCAATTTTACCTGAGAAGGTAAATCCAGTTTTAAGTTTCTTAGGAGGATCGGGGATTGTAATTTCAACATCCAAAACACCAAAACCTTGTTTTGAATAATAACCAAGCATAGGAATGCTTGATACATATGCATCAACAACTGTTCCAGGTAGTGAGTCAAAGGTTAACTCAGCTTTTGAGTTCTCTTCAATATAGCCAATATCAATTTCATCGATTTGAACAGTGGCTTTGAACTTTGAAAGATCAGCAATAATCATGCTTTTATTTACAGAAGAAGTTAAAGAGTTATAATCACCAATTGTCCAATTCTGCCTAGCTACAACACCATCAAAGTTTGCAGTAGCTTTTGTGTACTCTAAATTGTTCTTTGCTGTTTCAAGCTGCATTTCAATCAATTTGACTTTATTTGCATTACCAGTAAGTTTTGCACTCTTAAGTTCTGAATTAAGATTTGCTATTACATACTGCTCATCTGTATCATCAACTGTTATAAGAACATCACCCTTCTTTACAGCATCACCTTCATCAACGTTGATACTTGTGATAGCACCATCTGCTCTCAATACAACTTCTTGCAAGTCGTAAGCTTCAAGAGAGCCATTGATATCCACTTCAGGAGATGTCACTTGTGATTTAACTTTTACCTCAGTATATGTTACTTGAGATGCTATATCAGCCTTTCCATCAGTCCATGGCATATGTCTATTTGTGTTGTAATAATTATAAAGATAAGATCCACCAACAAAAACAATGATCAAGATTATCCATAATAATATTCTTTTTCTTCTCTTCTTTCTGCTCTTTTTCTTCAACTCTTTTCTGACAGTTGTTTCAGTATCTTCTAATTCAGTTTCAGGAGAAATATCCTCTTTGGTTATGCTCTGGTGCTCATCTTTTTTAGCTTCAAGACCTAAAGAATCAACAACCTTCTTTCTGGAATCAATCTTAATTCCATTTACATAAACATATTCAACACCATCTTCTTTTTTGACCTTAATTCCAGAACCATCAGAAACCTCAGCTTCAGGCTGTTTAGAATCTTCAGCACCTTCTTCATTTGAGATCTTTTCATTCTTAACATCTTTATTGGAATCTAAAACAACTGGTCTTTTTATCAATAAGAATTTTTTCTCACCTGAAGAAGTGGTTATTATTTCATACTGTCTTGTAACAGCTGGTTTTTCATCATCTTCTTTAGAGTCATCCTCTTCTTTAGATTCTTCTTCTTTAGATTCTGCTTCTTTAGATTCTGCTTCTTTAGATTCTGCTTCTTTAGATTCTGTTTCTTCTTTAGATATTGAATCTGCTTCTATTTCAATACCAGATTCATCCAAATGACCTGCTTTATTTTCTTCAACTGATTCATCTGAATGAATTTCTTGATTTCTTCCCTCGGGATAAACTTCCTCTTGAGGAACTTCATGAGAATCTTTACTTGCTTTCTGAGCATGCAATAAAAATGATTCAGCCAGTAGTTTTGATTGCTCATTTTGTCTGATTTTCTCTCTTTCAATATAATCAAGTTTTGCATCAGCTCTTTCTTGTTGCATCTCTTCAATGTTTTCAATTTCATCATCAAGATATTTTTGAAGTTTCTCACCATCATAATTAATCGCAGCAGCTCGTTCATCAACCTGATCAGACTTGTTTGCCTTATCATCCGCTGTTGAACTATTCATTTCTTCGTTATTCTTTTCATTGGTGAAAACAGTATCAGATGGTTTTGCATTAATGATTATTTCATTGGGAATTTCATCATAATCATCAACTTCCTGAGCCTTCTTTAATTTTTGAAGGTTGATAATTTCATCATCCAATCTTCTCTGAAGTCGGTCATCATCGTAAAAATCAGAATCACTGCTGTCTTCAAGTTCATCAACTAAAGCACTCTTCAATACATCAGGATCATCAAAATCAACATCATCTACCAAGATATCATCAAGCTTCTTTTTAGGTTGATCTTTTAAAGCTTCTTCAATAAGAGTATCTTGTTCAGCAACTCTTATCTTCTCTCTTTCTAGATCATCTATTCTCTGATTTTCTCTTCTTTCTCTTTCTTCAGCATCCTGTCGAGCTATTTCTGCATTTCTGTCATTTTCTTCTTCAAGTGCAAGACGTTCAGCTTCCTTAGCTTTCTCTTCCTCAAGTGCAAGACGTTCGGCTTCCTTAGCTTTCTCTTCCTCAAGTGCAAGAGCTTCGGCTTCTTTAGCTCTCTCTTCTTCAAGTGCAAGAGCTTCGGCTTCTTTAGCTTTCTCTTCTTCAAGTGCAATACGTTCATATTCAACAGCTTTTAGATGAGCAGCTTCTTTTGAAGCAATTCTTTCTTTTTCTTCTAACAAACCATTCTTTTCTGCAAATTGTTTTGCCTGCTCCTCGCCTTTTCTAGCTTCTTCTGCTTTTTCCAAAGCTATCTGACGAGCAGCTCTCTCACGACCAGCGATTGCCTCTTCATGAGCTTTTTTTGCTGCAGCTTTTTGCAATTCTTCTTGAGTTTGGGTTAGTTTTCCATCACCTTCATCATCATTGTCCATATCAGTGAAAGTCTGGTCAAATTCATCTTCATTTAAATTTGCCAAACGCATTTTTTCTTTTTTGTTTCTTATACGCTTATTCATATCTAACCCCTTTTTATAGATTTAATGATTCTATATCTAGTGAAACCAACCAACCATCAATTAGGCATGTCAATTCATCATATTTCAATTGTTCGTAATTAAATACTGTGGTATCTAATTCTGATTGGCTTTTCAGCCCCAGTTCCAACATCTGTTTATCCAATTCAACCTGCTCTTTAGAAATTTCCAAACTATCCTTAATTTGAGAATATTTAAATTTCCAAGAATCTGCATCACTTTGAACCTTTATTCTGTTATAAGTATCATCCGAAATTGTAGTATTCAATTCACTCTGTGCAACAATCAAAGCATTTGAATTCTTTTTATTGATGATCACATCCTGTCTCTTTGTTGTATCATTGCTCCATTTACCACTTATTGTTAAAGATGGAACATAAGACCAAGTAGAACCATCATATGTAGATGTTATGGATGCATAACCAGATAATCCTACTTTATCAGCCAAGTATGAAGCGCCAACACGGCCTTTGTAATCACTATTATACTTTTCTGTATATGTTGTATCATAACTATATGAGTTTTGATTTGTAGCGATTTCACCATTTACTGTTAAAGAGCTTCTATTTGCTTCATTATTGACTTCATCAATGTTGTTCTGAGCAAGCTGAAGTTTTAACTTAGCAAGTTGAACTGAAAGACTGTCTTCATTAGAAGTCTTAATTTCCAATTCAGGTAATTCTATATCATCAATATCAACATAATCAGTTCCTGCATAATCTTTGAATCTAGTCAGAAGAGATTCTTTCTGAGCTTTTAAATTAATCAAACTGTTCTTCAAATTGGTAAGACTTATCAAATCTGATTTATATGCGACTGTATCTTTTGTGTACATCTCAAGATCAAGCTTGTTCTGTATTGTAGTTTCCATATCATCAATAGAATTTTGGACAGATTCTTGGTCTTTAGTATTGCTTATAATAGATCTGATATAACCAAGTGCTGTTTTTTTGTAATTCAAAACACCACTTTCATATGATTGATTTACAGTCAAAATATTTATTTGTTTTGTTATATCACTTTCTTTTGTGTTGTATTGACCGAACAGGAATGTATGATCCAATGCTATTGATGGGTTTATTCCATAATAAAAAGAATTGTCCTCATGATCATTTATGACTACAAAATCACTATTTAAATAAAGATGAGTATCATCAAGCATAGCATTTGGATCAGAGCTCTCGCGAACTCCAGGAATTGTTATAGATACCAAATTTCCTGATTCTCCAACAAAGTTATATGTATTTACATTTTCAGTGTTTGAATATGAGCTTTTCAGTGAAGGGTTTATTGTATAGGAAGTTTGTCTACCTATATCGTTCATTTCAATTGTAAGCAATGACTGCTGTCTATTTACTTCCAATGTTGATATAGCTTCACTATTTTTCTGAGCAGCCGTTAAAAGACTCGATAGAGATTCACTGTATGCAGGAAGAGTCAGAGAAAAAGCTATCAACAGAGCAACAGCTGGTTTTCTAGTTTTAGAATTCAAAATAATAATCCTCCATTATTTTTAATGATTCATACCTTCTTAAAAGTACAAACCACCATCTACTTTTATTTTTTCACCAGTAACATAGTTTGCCTTAAGCAAATATAAGATGGTATTAATTATATCATAGCTGTTACCGATTCCCATCTTATTTTTTGTTTCCATTTTTGAAAAATAACTTTTATCTGCATGGCTTGCCATTATTAGACCTGGAGCTATTTCATTAACTCGCACTATTGGAGATAATTCTTTTGCTAGCAATCTTGTTTGAAATGATAAACTCTCTTTTGAGAGATAATATGGAACACGATTGAGGCTTGGATTTTCAAGTCCAGCATCAGTTATATTTATAACCGCTCCAATCCTTTCCTTTTTAAGCAAGTCTTCATATAGATAATTTGTGAGGAGCAATGGTACATAAGAATGAATTACGTTGTATTTTATCAACAGCTCATCATCTATTTCATCCAAACCTTGTTTGGTAAAAATAGATGCTGCATTGATTATATAATCAAGCCTTCCAAATATATTTAAGACATCATTAAAAAAGGACTTGGTATGATTAGATAGGAAATCATATTGAATAATTTCACATTTATCACCTAAGCTCTCTTTTAGATTTATAGCCTCTTTTTTGGAACTGTTATAATGAACCACAACCAAATAATTATTCTCAGTCAAAGAAATAGCAATTTCTTTAGCCAATCTGGTGGCGCCTCCTGTAATCAGTACAACGTTTTTTTTCATAACTCCAACTTATTATTTATCATAAAATTTTAAAATAAAAAACTTTCTTATATTATGAGTGTAATTCCTATTATTTTCAATGACAATGTACTAAATATTCTTTTTTTTAATACATTTGGCACTACATTTGTTACAAAACATGTCAATAATGTTTCTTTTATGAAAATCTATTCATTTCAGCTACCAATCCTACCTTTATTCAAGGACAAACTTATGCAAATTAAGAAATTATAAAAGAATGATTACAAACAAAAAAAGTCTTTATAAATGTTATAATCAACAATACGGGACATATGTAACAAAATTTATGATGATTTTTAAAGCTTTATATCAAATACTTAAAATGTATAAAGTTTTTAACTGTAAATAATTACTCTATTTCAAATAATTAAGACATCCCATACTTGCCACTTTTTAAAAATATAACTATCTTAGCATCATGTTAAAAACAAAAATAAATGATACTAAATTAAACAATCACTTAAAGGCAATTGTGCCGGACGGAAAAGATATCTTTCTACTAGACAACAATAAAGTTAGAGCAACTGTAATTGGTGCTACAGAGATGATAAATCAAGTAAGATCTAACTACGAATTAGACATAACAGAAGCTTTCACTTTAGGTGAAGCATATCTTGCATCTGCATTGCTTGCATCAACAGTAAAAGGAAACGATAGAATCCAATTGAATGTTGAATGTGGAGGCCCTGTTGGCGGTATATATACAGAAGCTTGGGCAAGTGGAGCTGTTAGAGGCTATTTAAAGAACACCAATTTTGGAATGGAAGAGAAATTCCCTGTTGATACAGATCCAATTTATGGTCCAGGTTTTCTTTCAATATCAAAGATTCTTGAAGGTTCAAAAACACCATTCAAAGGTCAAGTTATGCTTCAAAAAGGTAACCTTGCAGAAGACTTGAGAATTTACTTCAAAGAGTCTGAACAGACTTTATCATTATTTGTACTCGATTTTGATGTTGATGAAGATAATAGAATTATTGGTGT
>JALNVT010000053.1 GCA_023231265.1 Sphaerochaetaceae bacterium | reverse complement strand
TGGCGGTTATAATGGTAACAGACCTTCTGGCGGTTACAACGGTAACAGACCTTCTGGCGGTTACAACGGTAACAGACCTTCTGGCGGTTACAACGGTAACAGACCTTCTGGTGGCTACAATGGCAACAGACCTTCTGGCGGTTACAACGGCAACAGACCTTCTGGTGGCTACAACGGCAACAGACCTTCTGGCGGCTATAACGGCAACAGACCTTCTGGCGGCTATAACGGCAACAGACCTTCTGGTGGTTTCAATAATAGAAACTCTAATGGCAACAACGGTTCAGCTCCTCAGACATTAGGATCTGGAAAGAGCACCAAGAAGACCTTCAACAAGAGAAGATCTAACAGTTCTTATCAGAGAAGAGATGCATCACAGGAAAAAGAATTCCAACTACAGAAGAAGAGAGAACAGGCAGCTGCAGCTTTAGCTTCAGTACCAAAATCAATTGATATGATGGAATCTATTACTGTTGCAGATTTAGCTAAAAAGATGAATTTGAAAGCTAATGATATCATTGCTAAGTTATTTGGTATGGGTATGATGGTTACAATCAATCAACAGATCGATCATGATACTGCTGCAATTATTGCTGAAGAGTTCAACTGTAAAGTTAATCTTGTATCTTTATATGATGAAACAATCATTGAAAGTGAAGAAGACAGTGAGGAAGAATTAGAACCTAGAGCACCAATTGTTACAATCATGGGACACGTTGACCATGGTAAAACAAAGTTATTGGATGCAATCAGATCAACAAATGTTGTTGGTGGCGAATTTGGTGGTATTACTCAGCACATTGGTGCCTACAAAGTGAATTACAAAAATAAAGGAGAGATTGTATTCTTAGATACTCCAGGACACGAAGCATTTACAATGATGAGAGCTCGTGGTGCACAAATTACTGATATTGTTGTATTGGTAGTAGCTGCAAATGATGGTGTAATGCCTCAGACACGTGAAGCTGTAGATCATGCAAAGGCTGCGAAAGTACCTATTATCGTTGCTGTTAATAAATGTGATTTACCTGATGCAAATCCTGAAAGAGTAATGCAACAATTATCCGATCTTGGCTTGATGCCAGAAGCATGGGGTGGTTCAACATTGTACTGTGAGATTTCTGCATTGAAGAAGCAAGGTATTGAAGAATTATTGGATTCTATTTTATTGGAAAGTGAAATTCTTGAGTTAACTGCTAACCCAAATACAAGAGCTGAAGGTAAGATTATTGAATCTAGAATTGACCAAGGTCGTGGTACTGTAGCTACTGTTCTTATTGAAAAGGGTACAATACATAAAGGCGATTATTACGTAGCTGGTATTTATCCAGGTCGTGTAAGAGCAATGTTTAACGATAAGGGTGTTCAAATAGAAGAAGCAGGTCCTGCTACTCCTGTTGAGATTATCGGTCTATCTGATATTCCTTCTGCAGGTGATCCATTCCAGGTTACTGAGGATGAGAAACAGGCTAGACAGGTTGGTGCTAAGAGACAAGAACTTAAGAGAATGGGCACAAGTGCTACCAATAAGTTCACTCTTGATACATTATTTACTAAGGTACAAGAAGGTTCTATCCAATCCTTCAATGTTATCATTAAGGGTGATGTACAGGGTTCTGTAGAAGCACTTCAAGGTACACTTGAGAAATTATCAACTCCTGAAATCAGATTGAATGTAATCAGATCATCAGCTGGTGCTATTATTGAAAGTGATATTACTTTGGCTTCCGCTTCCGAAGCTCTTGTTATTGGATTTAACGTAAGACCTACTCCTAGAGCATTGGTTTTAGCTGAACAAGAAAAAGTTGAGATCAGAAAATACAATGTTATTTATGATGTAGTTGATGATGTTACTGCCGCAATGGAAGGTATGTTGTCTCCAATCATTAAAGAAGTTGAAATTGGTAAGGTTGAAGTTAGAGATACCTTCAAAGTACCAAGAATTGGTCTTATTGCAGGTTGTTACGTTACAGAAGGTAAGGTTAAGAGAAATAGCTTAGTTAAGGTTATCAGAGATAACATTCAGTTGAGCAAAAACTTAATCAAACTTACATCCTTGAAGAGATTCAAAGATGATGCTAAAGAAGTTACAATGGGATATGAATGTGGTATTGGACTTGAAAACTTCCAAGACATTAAAGCAGGAGATATCTTAGAAATAATTGAAACTGAAAAAATTGCAAGAAAATTGGATCAAGGTAGTAAAAAATAATGAGTAAATATAGTCAAGCTAGAATAGAAGCAAAATTGATAGAGGCTATAAGCACATTGATCGTACAAGGAGAGATTAAAAATCATAACGTCAGCACTTTAGTTAGCGTTTCGAAAGTAAGTCTTTCCCACGATAATGCTTATGCAGTTGTGTATATTTCTTCTTTCCTTGACGATGGATCTCTTAATAAAAGTGTGGAAGGACTGCAGAATGCAGCTCCTTTCATTCAGGGCAGAATTGGTAAGTTCCTTGGTACTAGAAATACTCCAAAACTTACCTTTAAAGCTGATACATCTTATGAGAAAGCTCAGAAGATCAATCATTTAATAGATTCGTTGGTAAAAGATGGGGAATAATTCGCATATTTTATTGATAGATAAACCAAGTGGTGTGACCAGTTTCAGATCACTTGGCGCAATCAAACGTAAAATCGATAAGAAAGTAGGTCACACGGGTACACTTGATAAGTTTGCCCATGGCCTCATGATAGTTCTTACAGGTTCTATGACCAAATTGAATGTTCTTTTTTCAACTTTAGATAAAAAGTATACAGCTACAATCCGTTTCGGAGAGGAAACTGAAACTTTAGATCCTGAGGGAGAGGTAATAGCAACTGCCGCAAAACCAACCTTAGAGCAAATTGAAAAAGCTATAAAGGAAAAGTTTTTAGGTGAGATTCTGCAGGCTCCTCCTTTGTATTCAGCTATCCATGTAAATGGTAAGCGAGCTTATGAAATTGCAAGATCAGGCAAAGAAGTTGAAATGAACAAACGACCTGTTACAATTTATGATTTTGATATAATAAGTTATGACGGTCGTGATTTAGTTTGTTCAATAAAAGTATCAAAAGGAACTTATATAAGATCTATTGCAAGAGATTTGGCTCTTGAATGTGGAAGTCGTGGTCACTTAATTGCTCTTGAGCGAACTGAGGTTGGACCTTTTAAAGTTGAAGATGCTGTAAAAGCAGATGATACTGAAAAAATGCTTGATATGTGCAGCAAAACAGATTTCCTTATTTCACAGATGGACAATGTTTCATTATATGAAATAAGTGCTGATAAATTGTTTTATTTATCAAATGGACGACGACCTGAAAGAAAAGAACTTATAACGATAAGAGAAGCAGAGAACTCAAGGTATGGAGCAATCTATACCCCAGATAAGGTTCTTCGTTGTGTTGTTTCACAGCGATTAGATGGTGAAGTTGATACAATAATATCTCAAATTCATCCATGTTTCGATAGATAAAAAAAGTAGTAGAAAGAATGGATACCGTAATATTTAGTGAATGGCTTAAAAGTCCTTCTGTAATTTCAGAAAATGTTTCACTATGTATTGGTGTTTTTGATGGTGTGCATCTTGGACATCAAAAGATATTCAAGAAATGTATAAATGGATCTGACTTTCCTGTTATCATGACCTTTGATAAAAACCCTAAAATGGCAGTAGGAAGACAGAAAAATGTTAAAGCACTGAATACATTTGAACAAAGAAAAAGATTGTTCGAAAAAATAGGGTTTAAACTTCAGGTGATTATTGACTTTTCTCCTGAAATACGTAATCTTAGTGCAAGTGAGTTTATCTCACTTTTATACACTAAGTTAAAAGTAGATAAATTAGTTGTTGGTGAAGATTTCAAACTTGGGTCTCTAAAGAATCAAGCCGGTCCTTCTGAGATAGAGAGAATCATGAACCAATTTCAACAGGGCTCTAAGGTGATTATCATAAAACCAGTATTGAATACTGACGGAGAGGTAATTAGCAGTTCAATGTTGAGAAAACTAATCATTGAGGGCAATTTGGACGTAGTTCAAATATTGCTCGGTAATTCGTATCAGCTGGATTTGAGGTTAACACCTTCTCAATCTTTCGGTGGCGAATTATTGATAAAGAAAGAAGATCTCAATCAACTTGTTCCAGAACAAGGGATTTATGATGGTGTTTGGGCAGATACAGATATGAAAACAACAATTGAAATTGTTGATGACATGTTGAAAGTCAGTCCAATATCTGATTCTTTCGAAAATAATAGATTTTTGAACTTTGTTCAAAAAAGAGGGTAATTTTTATGCTAGCAAAAGAAGCAAAAGAAGAAATTATCGCTAAATTTGGCGGTAGCGAAGCAAACACTGGAAGTACTCAAGTACAAATCGCATTATTAACAGCTCGTATCAACGACCTACAGGGTCACTTCAAAGCTAATCCTAAAGATCATGCATCACGTCGTGGTTTATTACAGATGGTTGGTCAAAGAAGACGTCTTCTTCGTTACTTAAGCAAGAATGACATTGATGCTTATAGAACTTTGATTGCAGAACTTGGAATCAGAAAGTAATACAACTTCAATACAAAAAACTCGTAACCTTTGTTGGAAGCGAGTTTTTTTATTTGCTACACAATAAATTTATCATTGAAAAAGATTCAAAAATAATAGATAATGTTATTTATACAAATAGGACTGGTTTCAAAAGAAATAAAAAGAACTATTATAAAGAATGTAAAAGAATAAAGAATAAGGAATAAGAAATGTTTGAAACAAAAAAAGCAAGCGTTCGCATCGGTGATGCAGAGCTAGTGTTTGAAACTGGAAAAATTGCAAAGCAAACAAGCGGCGCAGTTTATGCTCATTATGAAGGTAGTGCTGTTATTGCAACTGCATGTTGTGGTCACGAACCAACACAACCTTTAGATTATGTTCCACTACAAGTTGAATATAATGAAAAGTACTATGCTGCTGGTAAAATCCCAGGTGGTTACTTAAAAAGAGAAGGTAGAGCAAAAGACAAAGAAATCTTGGTAAGTCGTTTGATTGATAGACCATTGAGACCTTTGTTTGACAAAGCTTTCGGTCGTGAAATTCAAATTGTACCAACAGTTGTTTCAACTGACCAAATCAACACACCAGACATCATCGCAATTAACGCTGCAAGTGCTGCTGTAACAATCAGTGATATTCCATTTGATGGTCCTATTGCTGCTGTAAGAGTTGCAAAAGTTGATGGCAAATATATCATCAACCCAACTTTTCAACAGATTGAAAGCTCTGAATTAGAAATCGTTGTAGCAGGTACCATGGTTGGTATCACAATGGTTGAAGGTGGGGCTAAAGAAGTATCTGAACAAGATATGCTTGATGCAATTGCTATTGCTCACCCAGTAATTAAAGATATCTGTAAAGCTCAATTAGAATTAAAAGAGCTTGCTGGTAAAGAAAAACTTCCAGTATTGAAAATTGAAGAAGATTTATCATGGTTAGAACCTGTAAGAGAATATGCAACTCCTTTAGTTAAAGAAGCATCTTTTGTTAAAGGTAAGATGTTGAGATATGCTGCACTTGATGCTGCACATAAAAACATTGGTGAAAAGTTTGCTGAAGAAATTGCAGCAGATGATAAGAGACCTGGTCAATTGGCTGCATTATATGAAGATTTAGAATACACAATCTTGAGATCTTCTATTCTTGATGAAGGCGTTAGAACTGATGGTAGATCTGTTACAGAAATCAGACCTATTACATGTGAAGTTGGAGTTCTTCCAAAGACACACGGTTCTGCTTTGTTCACAAGAGGTGAAACTCAATCATTAGCAACTACAACTTTAGGTGCTGCATCTGATGCTCAGATGTTTGATGATATTGATGGAGATAAACACTTCTCTAACTTCATGCTTCACTATAATTTCCCTCCATACTCTGTAGGTGAATGTGGTAGATTGAATACTGGTAGAAGAGAAATTGGACACGGACATCTTGCTTGGAGAGCTTTAAAAGCTGTACTTCCTACACAAGATGAATTCCCTTACACAATTCGTGTTGTATCTGATATCATGGAATCAAATGGTTCATCATCAATGGCTTCAGTTTGTGGTGGTTGTCTATCATTAATGGATGCTGGTGTTCCTCTTAAGAAACCTGTTGCAGGTATTGCTATGGGTCTAATCACAAGTGGTGCAGACTACGAAAGATATGTTGTTCTATCTGATATCTTAGGTGAAGAAGATCACCTTGGTGATATGGACTTTAAAGTAACTGGAACAGAAGATGGTATCACTGCTTTCCAGATGGATATAAAAATTGCTGGTGTTACTCCTGAAATTATGAGCAAAGCTCTAAGTCAGGCTAAAGACGGCAGACTACATATTCTAGGAATCATGAAAGAATCTATTTCAGCTCCAAGAGAAAAAATCAATGAAAATGCTCCAGCAATTCTATCAATGAAGGTTGCAGAAGATAAAATTGGTGCAGTTATCGGTACTGGTGGTAAAACTATCAAGGGTATCGCAGCTCAAACTGGTGCAGAAGTAAACATCGCTGATGATGGTACAGTTACTATTTATGGTAAGAATGCTGCAAGCGCAAAATCTGCTAAAGAACTTGTTAAATCAATTATTGAAGAACCAGAAGTAGGTCATATCTACAATGGTACAGTTAAGAAGATCATGGACTTTGGTGCATTTGTTGAAATTTTACCTGGTAAAGAAGGACTCTGTCATATTTCAAAACTTGATGTCAAACGTGTAAATAATGTCGAAGACGTATTGAAAGTTGGACAAGAAATTCCAATTAAGTTGATGGAAGTTGATAGACAGGGTAGATTGAACTTATCTTATGTTGATGCTCTAATCGACTTAGGTAAAGTTGAAAAACCTTCAAGAAGACCTGCAAAAGATACAAAATAATGCAGGAAGTTATCGTAAAAATCCTAAAGGAAGATGGCGTAAGTCTTCCTTTACAGAAAACCGCTTTGAGCGCTGGCTTTGATATCTCAGCTAAGCTCTCAGAGCCATTTGTTTTGAAGAGTGGCGAATTCGCTTTAATTCCTACTGGAATTAAAATGGCAATTCAAAGTGGCTACGAAGCACAGATCAGACCTCGCTCTGGTCTTGCTGCTAAATATGGTGTGACCGTATTGAATAGCCCTGGAACAATTGATGCTGATTATCGTGGAGAGGTCAAAATAATTTTGATCAATCACGGTAAGCAGGATTTCGTTATTAATGATAAAGAAAGAATTGCACAGGTTGTTATTGCACCTGTTGTAAATGCAAAATTTGAGGAAGTTTCCTCCCTGCTTGATACTGAAAGAGGCGAAGGGGGCTTTGGTTCAACTGGAGTCTAGATTTGCAATCTCTCAGTAACAAGAAAAGTCACGCAATCTTATACAGGTATATTGGTAAGCAATATCTTGTTTCGTTTGTTGTGGCTTTTGTTTTTTTCTTTTTTATATTTTTTGTAAATCAAATATTACTTTTAGCAAGAAAAGTACTGCTTAGTAATGTTGATTTCAAATCAATGATTCAAATAGTCATTCTGGCAATACCTCAGTTCTTGCTGTATACTTTTCCTTTTGCTTCTCTCAGTGGCGCTTCAATGATCATAGCTGATCTTGCAAGTGGAAATGAAATTCTTGCTTTGAGATCTCTTGGTATATCCATGAAAAAGATATATACCTCCATCATCATTATAGCTATTTTATTGTCTGGAGTAACTTTCACAGTTGCAGATATCCTTCTTCCTTATTCTGCAATAAAGTACCAACAGCTATACAAAACTTTACTTACAAAAATGCCTTCTATTGAGTTAGATAGCAACACAAGCACAACTTTTGGTGACATAGTTATCTCAAATGGAAGAGTTGATGGTTCAAATATTGAAGATATTGTTATCTTTGATAGAAAGCAGAGCTCTTCCTCACAGGTGATTACTGCTCATCAAGGCATTTTAAAGCTCATTGACCTGCAAAATTATATCTACTCTCTCGAATTGATTGATCCAACTGTAATTACCACGGATGATGATGACGGCAATAATTGGAGTATTGCTGATAGCAGCAAGGTTATATTTTACATTGATTTCTCATCACAGGTTCCATCTCTGACCTCAACTGCACCTTCCAATCTCTCTACGGTTGATTTGATGACAAAAATAAAAGCTAATAAGTCCAAATTGAAACTGAGTGTTGAGGATTGGGTGAAAGATCGAGATGAAAAAGAATTGAAAATGGCTAAAGCCAATGACACTATAATTTCTAATTCCTCTGTTGATATAATGAACATAGATAACAGTTACTATGATTTGCAGAATGAAACAGACCGTCCAATTGACTTTTATCTTCAATATTACAGAGCGGAACTGAACAAAAAGTTTGCATTGAGTGCTGCCTGTTTCTTTCTTGTCTTCATGACATTCCCTCTCTCATATATAAAATTCAAGCACGGAAAATTGATTGGATTTGCAATAAGTATGCTGGTTGCAGTTTTTTATTGGTATATGTTATTTTTTGCACAGTTAAAAATATTCAGTTCTGCTTTAAATCCTGCTTTTCTGATGTGGGCACCAAATATAATAATATTTGTTCTATCTCTTCTCATGATAAAGGTCTTTAGAAATTAATGAGCATATTAAACAAACACATAATGACATCAGTATTGAAAATTTTTGTATCTACATTGCTGCTTTGCATATTGCTGCTGCTATCTGTAGATTTATTCACAAATCTAGATTCTTATGTACAGAATGAAATATCTGTATTGAACATATTGAAGGTAACCTTATTATACATTCCAGAAGCTTCTCTGCTGGTACTCCCTCCAACAGTCTTGTTCTCTGTAACATTTTTTTTGTCTCAATTATTCTCTACAAATGAAATGATAGCTCTTTTGAGCAGTGGTATCTCTTATGCTCGTGTTGTGAGACCTATTTTGATTGTTGGTATTCTCATAGCAGCAGTTTTTTCATTTGTAAATGAAAATATAAGCATTGATACAAAAGTAGATAGGGCTGCTCTTAAAAGAGAGCTGTTCAATTCCAATGACAGCAGTTTGAACAATTCGAATATAGCAATGAGTGATTCTCTAGAAAACTATGTAATTTATGCTTCCTATTACAGAGAAGAGAAAAAAGAACTGAGAAATGTGATTCTTGTTAAAATGGATGATGATGGCAATCTTCTTTATCGACTGGATAGTCCAACAGCAATATGGAATGAAGATAATAATGATTGGATGTTTTTGGATGCAGTTATAAGTGAGGTCAACTCAGATAAAACATCCATTGAGCAGAAAGTACTGTCTTCGTTTGAAAATGAGAAGGTAAATTTAGATCCAAATCTTTTCAGGAACCTCTCAAATGATATTGATACGCTGGAGCTCAACAGTGCTATCAAATATTTGCAGCAACAGAAAATATATGATAAAACTTCGTGGTATGTTAACTGTACAGAATTTTATGACAGATTGTTCAGAGCTTTCACAGCATTTATAATGGTGGCCATAGCCATCAGTATAAATTACAGAGGAAAAAAGAATATCTTTCTTTTTGCAATATTCAATTCGATTTTTCTTGCTGTGATTTATTATGTTGCTAAGATGCTCTTGCAGATTATGACTCGACAAGGTGTCATGCATCCTATATATTCTATGTTGTTACCATATGCAATTGTTGCAATTTTTACTTTGCTTTTAAATAAAATAAGTGGGCGAAGCAATTAATATAAAACATAAAGAAATAAAATTATAAGGATAATATAGTGAAACAACTGTACACAAAAATTCACCAAGACAAAACAACTAAAGCTCGTCTTGGAACTGTTACTCTTGACCATGGCGTCGTTCAGACCCCTGCATTTATGCCGGTTGGAACAAATGGAACTGTAAAGGGTATTTATCATGATAACGTTAAAAAGATTGGTTACAATCTTATATTGGGAAACACTTACCATCTATACCTAAGACCTGGTACTGAAGTTTTGGATAGTTTCGGTGGGTTAAGAAATTTTTCCAATTGGGATGGAAATATATTAACTGATAGTGGTGGATTCCAGGTTTTTTCTCTTTCTGGTTTGAGAAAAATTAAAGAGGGTGGTGTTCACTTCCAATCACATATTGACGGTTCAAAGCACGTATTCACTCCCAAAAAAGTTATTGACATACAGAAGAGCATTGGATCTGATATCTGCATGGTTTTAGATGTCTGTACACCTCCTGAGATACCTTACAGAGCTGCTAAAGAAGCTATGAACACCACACATGCTTGGGCAAAAACAGCCCGTGATTACGGTGAGAATTTGGAAGGCTTTAAAGGGAATATGTTTGGTATTGTTCAAGGTAACTTTTACAAAGATTTAAGAAAAGAGAGTGCAGAATACATTTCATCCTTAGATTTTCCTGGAATAGCAATTGGTGGTCTGTCTGTAGGTGAAGAGAAGAATCAATTTTATGATTATCTTTCTTATACAGCCGAATATGTTGATGATAAGAAACCAAGATATGTTATGGGAATTGGATCACCAGATTATATTCTGGCAGCTGTTGAAAATGGAATTGATCTATTTGATTGTGTTTTGGCTACACGAATGGCTAGAAATGGTGCCGTGTTTACTGATGATGGAGTTGTCACACTCAAAAAGGCAATTCATAAATTCGACCATGGACCTCTTCAAGAAGGTTGTACATGTACTGCATGTCAAAAATATTCAAGAGCATACATGCACCACATGGTAAAAACAGGAGAGATGCTTGGAGGAATGCTTGCAACAGAGCACAATCTTACATATCTATATAACTTCATGGAGAGAATTCGAGAAGCAATCAAAGAAGATCGCTTTGCACAATTTAAGAAGGATTACCTTGAAAGATTCTACTCAAAATAACAATTCCAAGAGCTCATTTTACCTGATGATCTTCACTTTACTATCTCGTTTGCTCGGGATAGTGAAGGCACGTGTCATTACAAGTGTTTTCGGTGCAGGATTGACAGCAGATGTAATCAACACAGCTTATTACCTTCCAAATAACTTCAGAAAGTTATTTGCTGAAGGTGCAATGAACACAGCTTTCATTCCTTCTTTGAGCAAGATTGAAGCTAAGAAAGACAGAAATACATTGTTAAGTTTGATAATGAGCTTTCAAATTATTTTGTTCATTTTACTGATCCTGGTGTTTTCAATATTTGGAACACAGATATTTTCTTTCATCAGCGATTTTAATTCAGAGGGAACTGTCCTAGGAGGACAGTTGCTTCCTTATTTTATAGTTTTTTTGGCATTGATATCTCTTTCAACAATTTTTGCCTCAATCCTGCAGTATGAAAAAAAATTCTTGCCTTATGGTATTGCACCTCTATTCTTTAATATTGTTTTGATCTTCTTCGTATACAATTTCAATGACACATTGGGTGCCATGTCCATGGCATATGGTGTTGTTATCTCCTCTGCAGTTCAGCTGGTATTCACTCTGATTTTTGTATTGAAGTTAGATTATAGAGTTCATATCTCACTTTTATTCAAAAATGAAGAATTCAGACATGTACTTAAAGTGTGGTTGCAGATCATCCTATCAAATTTGGCACTGCTTGCATCGCAGCAGTACTCTGCATATCTATCAACAACATTGAGTACAGGTTCTGCTACGGCATTTTCAAACTCAATGATTTTCTTCTCGGCACCGTATGGTATTATTTTTACAGGAATTGCCACAGTGAGCTTTCCTGATTTATCACGCTTCTTTGTGGATAAAGATGAAAAATCATTCAGAAAAAGTCTGTCGGATGCATCCGATAGCATGCTTTTTTTATTTATCCCAGCATCAATTGCACTTATGGCACTGAGCAAAGAGACTGTAGCTGTAGTTCTTCAGAATGGTTTGTTCACTTATGATGATACTCTTTTAACTGCCAATATCTTGTATCATTTTTTAGCTGGACTCACAATTGTTGGACTCAATGGCCTGATGATAAGAGCTGCATTATCACGCTCTAGATCAAAACTTACATTAAAAGTTACCGTGATACAGGCATCTCTGGATGCTCTTCTATCATACCTGATGATAAAAAATGGGATTGGAATAAAATCTTTGGCTATTGCAAACAATATTTCAGCTTCAGCAGCATTGATAATCTATCTGTATTTTTTACATGACAGTTTCGATTTCAAACATTTCTTCAAAACACTGCTGAGAACAATGCTTTTGAATGTTCCTCTTGTGATTGGTATGTATGTCTATCATTCTACATCTCCTTTATGGTTTGTTGATGGTTCAACTTTAAGAAACTTTTTGATATTTCTTGCAATTGGATCACTCTCAATTCTCATAACAATTGTTATGTATTTGATAAATCGTGTTCCTATCTTTGATTTCTTAAAAAAGACAAAAAAGAGAAGATTTAATCAATAAATTCTCAATTTCTCTGTGATTTATATGTATATAAGTGAACAAATATGTAGTTGGTAAAAAAAATATATATTACTTGATTTTTATCTTTTATATTCAGATTGAATTGAGAAGGAGATTACTCAACAATGAAAAAAAGAAATTACTTAATTTTCTTGATGGCACTTATAATTGCCACTGGTGCAAGTTGTTCATCTACAAGCAGTGAAGAACAAAGAGGTCCATCTCAGATGGAAGGCCAAGACCCATCAGATATGGATGTTGATGGAGATGGACTCATAAGCCGAGATGAAGCCAAAGGAATGCTTTTAGATAGCTTTGATGAAATTGATTCTAACGCTGATGGATATCTATCACAGGCAGAACTCAAGAGTTACAGAGACAGTAGCATGGGACAGCAGGGTGGCCAATCACAGATGGGACAGGGACAGAATCAATCAGGTCCT